>DASWUT010000375.1:0-10652 GCA_036401455.1 Gemmatirosa sp.
GGCTCGTGGGCGACGGGGCGGGCGGCAGGGGATGCGCCCCGTCGCCCGCCCCGGCGTGTCGGCGCCTGGCGATCCGCGCCCGGCGATCTGCGCCTAACGTGACCCCCGATCGCCGGACTACCGGATGACGTGCCCGATGCGACCCCAGCGCACGTCGGTGAGGAACGGCGCCGGCTTGTCGCTGCGGTCGGGGTCGCACGTGCTCGGGCCGGCGTCGTCGTCGGGGGCCGGGCGGTACGAGTAGTAGACAAAGATGGGGCGGCCGCGCAGGTTGGCGCGTGGAACGAGGCCCCAGTAGCGCGAGTCCTTGGAGCAGTAGCGGTTGTCGCCGAGCATCATGTAGTGACGCGGCGGGATGACGAGCGGGCCCCAGTTGTCGTGCGTCGGCGTCGTCGGCGCGGCGCCGAAGCGTGAGGCCGCGAGCGCGTACTGCCGCTGCCAGCCGAACAGGTCGTTGGTCTCGTCGGCGAAGCCCTTGTAGTTGTTGCTCGCGGCGTAGCCCTGGCGCTGGGGCACGCCGTCGACGTAGAGCAGCCCGTCGCGCATGTAGAGCGTGTCGCCGGGGAGGCCGACGAGGCGCTTGACGAGGGTCGGCGCCGGGTCGGCGCCGCGCGCGGCCTCGTCTCCCTGGTACGGCGACTCGAAGACGACGACGTCGCCGCGCTTCGGGTCGGCGTAGCCGGGGAGGGTCACGCTCGTGAACGGGAGGTGTGGCCCGTAGACGAGCTTGTTGACGAACAGCCAGTCGCCGACGAGCAGCGTCGGAATCATGCTCCCCGACGGGATCCGGAAGGCTTCGACGAGGAAGGTCCGGATGACGAGGAAGAGGACGATCGTGCCGAGGAAGGCGCGGGCCGATTCCCAGATGCCCGCCGCACCGCGGCGCGCCGTGGAGCGGCCGCCCGTGCGGGGGCGGGACGACGTGCGGCGTCCAGCGCGGAGGTCCGCGACGGCATTGCGAGAGTTGGCGGACTTGGTGGAGGAAGCGGCCACGACGTCGGAGCGGGAAGCGCGAAACAGCAGGAAAGGCGGAGGCGCGGAGCCGGAAAGCTGGCGCGCCCCCGGCCGGCCGCCAAGTCTGCGGCCGTCCGGGGGCGCGTCGGACGAAGAGTTCGCGCGCGGCGTGTATTACGCCGACGCGTCGGAAAGGTGCTCGTTGACGAGCTTCATCATCTCGAACATGGTGATCTGCTCCTTGCCGAAGATCGGGCGGAGCTTCTCGTCGGCCTTGATGTTCCGGCTCTCCTGCAGGCCGTTCTTCTTGATGTAGTCCCAGACGCGGGCGACGACCTGCGTGCGCGGCATGGGGTCCTTACCGACGACCTCGGCGAGCTGGGCGTCGGGCTGGAGGGGCTTCATGAACGCGGGGTTGGGTCCGCGCTTGCCGGCGGCGGCCTTGGACGGGGCCTTCTTCGCGGCGGTCTTTGCGGCCGACTTGGTGGCCGTCTTCGCAGCCGACTTGGCCGCGGTCTTGGTCGCCGACTTGGCGGCGGTCTTCGCGGCGGACTTGCTCGCCGTCTTGGCCGCGGTCTTCGCGGCACTCTTGCTCGCTGGCGCCTTGGCCGTCGCGGCGGCCTTGTTTGGCGCCGCGCGCCCCGACGTGGCGGGGGCCTTCTTCGCGCCCGCGCTGGTCTTGGCGCCGGCGCTGGTCTTGGTAGAGGTGGACCGCGTTGTTGCGGCGCCGGCGGGCTTCTTGGCTGTGGCCATCGCGTCTCCTGTGTGGGGATGGGCGCGCGGAGCGTCCCGCGGGCTCCGTCGCAATTGGTGACGGTCGCGCCCTAACGTACGTGTGCGAGGCGCACATGCAATAGGCGTGCAGGGTCGGCGCGCGTCAACACCAGAAGGTGCCTTACACACGTCGTGCGCGCCCTGCGCGGCGCCACTCAGCGGGCCGCGTCGTGCGCCAGACGCGCGGCGAGCCAGTCGGCAACCGCGCCGAGGACCGCGGGCGGTACGTCCTTGGAGGGGAGGGCGGCGTATCCCGTGGTCGCACCCGAGACGTCGGACCGGACGAGGCGGTCGACGGCCGGAACGACGTGCACGCTGACGTCGCGGTCGCCAGCGCTGCGGAACGTCACGTACGTGCCGCCCGACGCGCCGACGCCGCGGTCATCGAGGCGAAGGACGGCGATGCCGCGGCGGCCGAGCGTGTCGGCGATCTGACGGAACGGGGCATAGCCGGGGACGCCGGCGATGTGTTCGTCGCGGTCGTGCGGGCCGGAACCAGCGATGGTGACGACGGGCACGGGCCCGCGCGCGTGCGCGGGGTGCGTGAGCGTACCGGCGAGCGCGAAGCCGGTGGACGTCGTGGTGCGCACGTCCTCAGCCGCGTACGGCGCACCCGCGGGCGCCTAATAGTTGGGCGGGGCCGGGGCCGCGATCGCTGCTGCCGCCGCGCGCGGGTCCAACGGCTCGACGACGACGTTCTGCGACGGAATGCGCATGCCGACGATCTGGTCGCCGGCGGCGAGGCGGGCGCGCACCTCGATGCCGTTCATCGTGAGGACGACGGAATCGGCGCCGAGCGGCGCGACCGACGCGGTGATCGCGGGGCGGCCGGGGCCGATGAAGACGGGGACGGTGGTCGCGCGCAGGGTACCACCGCCAAGGGCGCGCGCGCGGTGGATGATGAGCTCCCACGAGGCCACGGAGAGGTCGCCGAAGGGGAGGGCGCCGGGGGCGGCGGGGACGCGCTGCGCCGCGGCGGTGCCAACCTGGACCTCGACACTGTCCCCCGGCGCGGCGCCGAAGGTCATCGTCACGCGTTGGGCGGGCGCGTTGGCGCCGGGCGGCGTGACCTCGATCGTGGCGCGGCGCACGCGAGCGTCGGGGGTGGTGACGTAGGCGGCCGACGCGCGCAGGCCGGCGGGGGCGCCACCCCCGCGGAAGCTCAGCTGCGAGAGCACGGTGCCGTCGGCGGCGCGGTCGACCTGTTCGACGACGACGGTGTCGGCGCCGCGGCGCGTGACGAAAGCGCGGGGCGTGGCCGTCTGGGCACCGGCGGCGGCTGCCGTTAGGCCAACGGCGCAGGCGGCGAGCGTGAGGCGCGGCATCAGGCAGAGCGTGAAATGCGGCACTGGCGGCGCGGTGTGGGAGATGCGGGCACGGGCCCGCGGCGATCATCCGTTCCGGTCGGACGCGGCGGGCGGAAGTGCGGGATGTTCGCCGGTGGTGCGCATCAGGTCGCGCGAGAGGTCGAGCATGCGTGCGCTGCCGAGGTACTCCACGCTGGTGGGGTCGCGGACGGCGGCGAGCCGCTTCATCACGCCAGCGATGCGGTGCGCCTGCTCGACGATTACGTCGAGGAGTTCGCGTTCCTCCCCGGGCTCGGCCATCCCGTGTTCGATGAGCGCGGCATGGCCGAGCAGGGCGGCGAGCGGGTTGTTGATCTCGTGCTGCAGGGCGATCGACGTCTCGCCGATACCGGCGAGGTACCGCGCGCGGAGCAGGGCGCGCTCGGCCTGGCGGCGGGCGCCGTCCTGCGCCATACGACGTTCGGCGATCGCGAGGCGGGCGGCGACGTTGCGCGTGGAGGGCGGCTGAGTGATGTAATCGTCCGCGCCGGCGTCGAGCGCCTCGAGCAGATCGCCGGGGCGGTCGCGGAGGGCCACGGCGAGCACGTACGTGATCGCGGGAGGGGTCGCCGCGGCATCCGCCGCGTGCTCGGCATCGCGTTCGGCCTGACGTACGCGGCGGCAGAAGGCGAGGGCAGCGGCCCCGCCGTCAGCCCCGCGCAGGTCGAGATCGAGCACGAGCACGGCCGGGTATCGCTCGGTGTAGGCGTGCCACGCGGCGCTCGCCTCGGGCACGACCTCGACCGCGTACCCGCGCGCCGCGAGCACGGCGGAGAAGATGTCCACCGTCGCGTCGTCGGTCGCCGCGATGAGTGCGCGCGTCACGCTGGGCGGCTACTGCCGCAGATCGCCGACCCGGACGACGACCCCGCTCGGACGGTCGGCCGTCACGCTGCGGGGGTCGTCGGTGCCCACGATGGAGCGCGGCGCGGTGCGCTCGACCCAGGCGAGCGCGACGCGCCGCCGGGTGAGCGCGACCACCGGGCGCTCTGCGGACATGCTGCTGCGCTCGCTCGCCGCGAACCGCTCGGCGAACGAGTGTCCGGCGGTGTGCGAGAGGGCGAGCGAGACGAACGGGCGACCGCCGGTGTTGGGGTCTTCGTAGGCGACGACGACGAGGTCGCCCGACGACGCGACGCTGGTCGCGGCCGGACGGTCGCCGTACACGACGGCCTGCGGGCGCTCGAAGCCTGCGCGCGGGTCCATCTGGTGGGCATAGAAGACGCCCTTGCCCTCAGGCGCTTCCATCGAGTAGGCGACGTGCAGGTAGCCGTTGGTGGAATCGATGGCGATGCTCGGCGCGGGGCGGTCGCAGGCGGCCTCCGAACGGTCGACCGTGTCGACGGGGATCGGAGCGGACCACGGGCGGCCGCGATCGGCGGAGCGACTTGCGCGGAGCGCGGCGGAGTGATCGGGGCGCAGCGACCACCATGCGGCGCCGACGACGCCGTCGCGTCCGGTCGCGAGGCGGAGCGACGCCGGGCACGCCTGCGGGTCGGCCGCGGTCGGGAGCACGGGGACGGCCGGGGCGACGGACGCGGCCGACGGCGCGCTACTCAGGGCGGTGACGACACCCGTGGCGGCGAGCGACTCTGCAGCGACCTCCGCGGCATCGGTCGCGCTCGCCGGCGGGGCCGGCAGGCGGCGCTCGGCGGCGGCGTCCCACCGCACGGGGTCGGCAGCGCAGGCCGCGAGGGCGGCGCTGGCGAGCGCGATGAAGCCCGCGCGGGTCGCGGTCGGGGGGAGCAGCAGGCAACGGTGACCGAGCGACATGTGCGAAAGGTACTGCCCGCCGGGGCGGGCGGCGAGCGCCAGTAGATTTCGCCTGCGGCGGCCCGCGACGGGCCGCGCGCTTTCGTCACATCTCGTCACTGAACCACGTCGCCCGAGCCATGGCCACCACCGTTCCGTCCGCGCCCGCCCAGGATCCATCGACCTCGCGGGCGCCGGCCCAACACGTTCCCCACGGTTCGGGGGGCGAGGCGCCCGTGCGCGACGGAACGGCGGCAAGTGCGGAGCAGCCGATGCCCGAGATGGGCGGGGCGGTCGGGTTCGCAGGAACGCGGCGTGTGCCGCCGGCGGTGAACGAGCCCGTGCGCGGCTATGCGCCCGGTTCGCCGGAGCGCGCGGAGCTGCGCGCGCGGCTGGCCGCGATGGCGGCGGAGCACGCGGAAATCCCGCTCGTGATCGGCGGCGAGCGCGTGCACACGGGCGACGTGGCGCAGGTGACCAACCCGTGCGCGCACGGCGAGGTGTTAGGCGAGTGGCACCGGGCCGGCGCGGAAGAGGTCGCGCGCGCGGTGGCCGCGGCGCGCGACGCGCACCGCGAGTGGGCGAACTGGGCGTGGGAGGACCGTGCGGCGGTGTTCCTGCGCGCGGCCGAGCTGCTGGCGACGACGTGGCGGCAGACGCTGAACGCGGCGACGATGTTGGGCCAGGCGAAAACGGCACACCAGGCGGAGATCGATTCCGCGTGCGAGCTGATCGACTTCCTGCGCTTCAACGTGCAGTTCGCGCAGGAGCTGTACGCGGAGCAGCCGTCGAGCGACCGGACGATGTGGAACCAGCTCGACTACCGGCCGCTCGAAGGGTTCGTGTACGCGGTGACGCCGTTCAACTTCACGGCGATCGCGGGCAACCTGCCGACGAGCGCGGCGCTGATGGGGAACACGGTCGTCTGGAAGCCCGCGGAAAGCGCGATGCTCTCGGCGTGGCACCTCATGCAGTTGCTGGAGGAGGCGGGGCTGCCGCCGGGCGTGATCAACTTCGTGCCCGGCAATCCGGCCCTCGTGAGCGACGCGCTGCTCGCGCACCCGGACCTCGCGGGGGTACACTTCACGGGCAGCACGGGCGTGTTCAACCGCATGTGGGAGACGATCGGGCGCAACATGGGGCGCTACCGGTCGTATCCGCGGATCGTCGGCGAGACCGGGGGGAAGGACTTCATCGTCGCGCACCCGTCGGCGGACCCGCAGGCGCTCGCGGTGGCGATCGTGCGCGGTGGGTTCGAGTACCAGGGGCAGAAGTGCTCGGCGGCGAGCCGGATCTACGTGCCGCGGTCGATGTGGCCGGACGTGCGCGAGCGGGTGGTCGCGATGATGCGCGACCTGCGCGTGGGCGACGTGCGCGACTTCCGCAACTTCATGGGCGCGGTGATCGACGAGCGGTCGTTCACGAAGATCTCGGGGTATCTGGCCGACGCGCGGGCGAACGCGCGGATCGTGCAGGGCGGCGGGGCGGACCGGTCGACGGGGTGGTTCGTCGAGCCGACGCTGGTCGAGGCGCCAGCGCCAGCGTACCGGCTGATGTGCGAGGAGATCTTCGGGCCGGTGGTGACGGCGTACGGGTGGGACGACTCGACGCCTAACGGCTGGGCGGACGTGTTGCAGACGATCGACCGCACGTCGCCGTACGCGCTGACGGGGGCGGTGTTCGCGCGCGACCGGAAGGCAGTGAAGCAGGCCGCGGTCGCGCTGCGGAACGCGGCGGGCAACTTCTACGTGAACGACAAGCCGACGGGCGCGGTGGTCGGACAGCAGCCGTTTGGCGGCGCGCGCGGATCGGGGACCAACGACAAGGCGGGGTCGAAGCTGAACCTGCTGCGGTGGGTGAGTCCGCGCACGGTGAAGGAGACGTTCGCGCCGCCGACGGACTACCGCTACGCGTTCCTGCACCCCGAACCCGGCGCAGACCCGGCGGAGCCGCCGGCGCAAGAGGGGGCGATCTAGATGCGTGCCTACCGGTACGTGACGGCGGACGTGTTCACCGACCGCCAGTTCGGCGGCAACCCGCTCGCGGTGGTGCTCGACGCGGGGGGGATGGCGGACGAGGAGATGCTCGCGGTGACGCGCGAGTTCAACTACTCGGAGACGACGTTCGTGCTGCCCGCGGAGCGCGGGGGCGCGGCTCGGGTGCGGATCTTCACGCCGGCATCGGAGATTCCGTTCGCGGGGCACCCGACGGTGGGCACGGCACACGTGCTGTTCGCGAGTGGCGCGTTGCGCACCGACGCGCGCGAGACGACGGTCGTACTCGAGGAGGGGATCGGGGACGTGCGGGTTCGGGTCGCGTTCGGCGAGGGCGGCTCGAGGGAGCTGGGCGGGGTCGAGCCGGTGTTCGCGGAGCTCACGACCGCGCGGCTCCCCGAGGAGCGCCCTGCCCCGGCCCCGGCGCTGCTCGCCGCCGCGTTAGGCATCGACGAGAACGAGCTGCTCGGCGGGGAGCACGCGCCGTGCATCGGGTCGTGCGGGCTGCCGTTCACGATCGTGCCGGTGCGGGACCGAGCCGCGGTCGCGCGTGCGCACGTGCGGGCGGAGGCGTGGAAGGCGGCGTTCCCGGTGGCGATCTCGGGGCGCGATCCGCACGACGGAGCGCGCGCGTTCGAGAGCGAGGGGGTGCTGGTGTTCGCGCTCGACGCGCCAGAGGGGGGGCACCCGGCCGGCGACGGTGCGCAGGCGGTGCACGCGCGGGTGTTCGTCCCGGACCTCGCGGTGCCCGAGGATCCGGCGACGGGTTCGGCATGCGCGGCGTTAGGCGGCTACCTCGCGTCGCGCGCGGCGGGCACGGGGACGCTGGCCTGGCGGGTGGCGCAGGGCGTCGAGATGGGGCGGCCGAGCCGGCTGGAGGTGCGCGCGGACAAGGGCGCGGACGGCCGCGTGACCGCGGTGCGCGTGGGCGGCAGCTCGGTGGTCGTGTGCGAGGGCACGCTCCGGCTGCGCGGAGACGGCCGTGGCGCGTGAGCGAGGGGGCACGCCGGCGGGGGCGCGCCGCGCGCCGGGGCTCGGCGACCGGTGGCTCGCGGGAGAGGCGCTGCCCGGAGTGCGGTTCGGGTTCCAGGACGCGGTGCACGTGCGGGATGGTGCGCACGCGGGGCGGACGGGGCGTGTGCTGTTGCTGGCCCGGGTGACGCCGGAGGTGGAGTACGTCGTCGCGGTCGACGGCGGCGAGGTGCGCGTGCGCGAGGGCCAGCTGGACGGCGCGTAGCGGCCGCGGCGCGGGGGTGGGTAGGCCGGTCGTCTACCTTTCGGCATGCGTCGCACCCTCTGCAAATCCAAGATCCACCGCGCCACGCTCACCGGCGCGGACCTGCACTACGAAGGCAGCCTCACGGTCGACCGCGACCTGATGGACGCGGCCGACCTGCTGCCGTTCGAGAAGGTGCAGGTCGTCAACGTGAACACCGGCGCGCGGCTCGAGACGTACGTGATCGAGGGCGCGCGGGCGAGCGGGACGATGCAGCTCAATGGCGCGGCCGCGCGGCTCGGCATGCCGGGCGACCTCGTGATCGTGATCAGCTACGGCGAGTACGCGGCGGACGAGATCGTCGCCGAGTTCGCGCCGACGGTGGTGTTCGTCGACGCCGCGAACCGCCGCGTGGAGCCGCACTCCGCGACGGAGCGCGAGCAGGGGCGGCACGAGGCGTAGCCGGGCGGGCACGGCGGACGTCGCGGCTCGGCTCGGCACGGGGAGGCGGGTGGCGGGTATGACGGAGGCCATGTCGAGTCCTCGTCGCGCCGCCCCGTCTTCCGATTCGTCCCGTACGTGGCTCGGCGCCGAGGTGCTGGCGTGGCAGGCGCGGCTGCGGGTGGGGGGCGCGGGGGCGGTCGTGCTCGTTGCGCTCTCGAGCGCGCTGGCAGGGGTCGGCGCGCAGTCGGTCGGGGTCGCGATCGCGGCGGCGGTGGTCTACGCGGTCGGCACGGTAGCGGCCGCCCGGCACGCCGCCCGTCACCGGGTGAGCGCGTCGCTCCGGCGACTGGTCGCGCTCGGCGACGTCGCGCTGGTCTACGCGGTGACGCTCGCGCTCGCGGCGCCCACGCACTACGAACGCGCGCTCGTGCTCTCGACGTTCGCGGTGCTCACGGCGCAGCTCTACCTCGGGACCGGGGCGGCGCGCGTCGCGTTTCGCGGCGCGGTGGTCGGCTACGCGGCACTGATCGCGTGGGCAGCGCACCGCGGACTCGCGGTCGACTGGGCGGGCGAGGTGGTCGATCTCGCGCTCTTTGGACTCGGCGGCGGGCTGGTCGCGTTCGCGCAGGCGGCGCGCGAACGCCGACTTGCCCGCCTGGCCGCGCTGTTCGAGCGGTTGGAAGAGGGCGACTTCACCGGGGCGTACGACTGGACGACGGACCGTCGCCCGGACGCGGTGAGCGCGGTCGGCCGCGCGTACGACCACATGCGGACGCAGCTCGCGACGACGATCCTCACCGACCCGCTCAGCGGCTGCGTGAACCGCCGCGGCCTGGAGCAGCAACTCGCCCGCGAGCTGGCGCGGGCGGAGCGGGCGGGAGCGCCACTCGCCCTGCTGGCGGTGGACGTCGACCACTTCAAGCGGGTGAACGACGAGTTCGGCCACCTCGCGGGCGATGGGGTGATTCGCGAGATCGGCGCAGTGCTGCGGGCGGGAGCGAGGGCGGGTGACGTGGTCGCGCGAGTTGGAGGGGAGGAGTTCCTCGTCGTCCTCCCGGATACCGATGCGGAAGGGGCAGCGGCGCTCGCGGAGCGAGTCGTCGCGGCAGCGCGCGAGCACGGGTATCCGGGGCTGCCGTCGGCATACCGGGTGACGGTGAGCGCAGGAACGGCGGCCGTGGCCCGCGTCACGGATCTGGGGATCGCAGAAGACCTCAAGGCACGGGCGGACGACGCGCTCTACGCGGCAAAACGGGGCGGACGGGACCGCGCGGTGGCGTGGGGAGCCAAGGGAAGCACTGGCGTAGGGCCGAGGGGAGGGGGAGCATCGACCTGGCTCCGGATGTCCGCGGCCAGGCCCTGAGGGCCGCGCAGCGTTAGTCAGGGGGCTGGCGCAGGCGGGCGCGCCATGCGGGGGGAGACCAGCGATAGGTGTCGAGGGGGATGCGGCCGGAAGGGTCGAACACGATGCCCTCGCGTTCGAGGCGGAGCCGCTGGACGACGCTGGCGCCGGGGCCGTCGCTGCGGGCGCTGATGCGGCCCTGGGCGTTGACGACGCGGTGCCAGGGGAGGAGGTCGTCGGCTGCGGCGGAGTGGAGGGAGTAGCCGACGAGGCGGGCCTGGCCGGGGAGGTTGGCGAGCCAGGCGATCTGGCCGTAGGTGGCGACGCGGCCAGGGGGGATGAGAGAGACGAGCCGATAGATGCGGGGGTAGGTGGAGGAGGGGGGCACGGGGCTGTTGGCTGGGGCGGGCGGGACTGATGGGTCGAAGACCCGGTGGTGCAGACTCGGGTGGGGCGACGGATAGGGCGGGACGTTGGGGAGCGTGTACGTCGTGGGGCGCAGCGGGACGTGCGAGATGGCGCGGGACAGGGACGACGGACGGAGAGGGGCGCGGACGAAGACCCGCGGAACGGAACGCGCGGCCGGTCGGGGCCTCAGGGCGACACGGGACCCGCGCGGGCGTGCACGGGACGGGCGCGACGAACAGGGCGCGGCAGGGGAGGGCGCGACGGGAAGGGCGAGACGGACGAAGCGGGACGGACGCAGCGGGACGGACGCAGCGGGACGGGTGACGCGGGGGCGGGCCGGGACCCGCGACACAGGTGGGGCGCAGGGCGGGACCGAACAGGCGACCACCCCTCGCCGTCTCCGCCCCGCTCGCGCCCTGCCC
>DASWUT010000376.1:0-3087 GCA_036401455.1 Gemmatirosa sp.
CCGCGATCATCGACGCTGACCTCGAGTCTGACGTTCCGCCCGACGGGACGCGCATGACGCTCGAGGAATTTCTCGCGCTGCCCGACGCGCCGCGGGCTGAACTCGAAGACGGAGTGTTCGAGGTGGTGCCTCCAGCGGGCGGCCCACACGGGGCGGTGAACGCACTTCTCCTTTTCCGCCTCATCGGCTACGTCCGCGAGCGTCGGCTCGGGATGGTGTACGACTCGTCGACGGCGTTCGTGCTGCGCACGCAACCGCCGCTCGTACGATCTCCGGACGTGTCGTTCGTGCGGCGAGACCGGATCGATCCCTCGGTCAGGCCCGGCTCGGTCCCGCTCGCCCCGGATCTCGCCGTCGAGACGCTGTCGCCCTCCGAACGCGCTGGCAAGATCCAACGCAAGGTCGAAGAGTACCTCGAGCACGGGACCGAGCTCGTCTGGCTCATCGATCCGCAGCACCGTACCGCAACGGTCTACACGCGCGGTGGCGGCGTTCGTTGGCTCCACGAGGGCGACGCCCTCGACGGTGGTGACGTGCTTCCGGGTTTCTCGGTGCCGCTCGCCTTCCTCTTCGAGGATCTCGCGCCACCGGTCTGACCGCGGCCGTGCGCGGCTATCTTCGCCGCATGCCGCTCCCCATCCCCGCCCCGCGCGCCGCGGGCGAGACGCAGACCACCACGCGCCCGCTCTACTGGGCGGCCTGGGGCCCCGATTCGGCGAGCCCGGACGCCGCGCCCTCCGCGCAGCAGCCTAACGACGTGCCCCGCCTGCTCGTCCTGCACGGCGGGCCGGGCGCGGACCACCAGTACCTGCTGCCGCAGCTGCTGCGCCTCGCGGACACGTACGACTGCGTCTTCTACGACCAGCGCGGCGGCGGGCGCTCCAAGTCGGCCGCGGACGACGTGGGCCCGGTCACCTGGCGCACGCACGTCGACGACCTCGCGCACATCGCGGCCGAACTCGTCGGCGACCGGCCGCTGCACCTCGTCGGGTACTCGTGGGGCGGGCTCCTCGCGCTGCTCTACGCGCTCGACGCGGCCGGCGCCGCGCTGCCCGCGTTAGGCGCGCCCGTCGGCGGGTCGCCGGCGCACGCGCGCGTCGCGCCGGCGTCGCTCACCTTGATCGATCCCGCGCCCGTCACGCGGCGTTACCGCGACCAGTTCGAGGCCGACTTCGCGCGGCGGTCGCAGGACGCACGCATCGCGACGATGCGCGCCGACCTCGCCGCGAGCGGGCTCCGCGAGCGCGACCCGGACGCCTACCGCCAGCGCGCCTTCGAGCTGAGCGTCGCGGGCTACTTCTTCGACCCGGCGAACGCGCACGACCTCACGCCGTTCCGCGTCACGGGGCGCGTGCAGCAGAGCGTCTGGGAATCGTTAGGTGACTACGACCTCCTCCCCCACCTCGGCCGCCTCGCCTGCCCGGTGCTGGTCGCGCACGGGCGCGAGGACCCGATCCCACTGGCCTCGAGCGAGGCGCTGGTCGCCGCCGTGCCGGGTGCGCGGCTCGCGGTGCTCGACCGGTGCGGGCACGTGCCCTACGTCGAGCAGCCCGTGGCGCTGTTCGCGGCGGTGTTGCCGTTTCTTGGCGAGGTGGCCGGGCGTCCTGACTGACGGTCGCCATTCCGCGCGCGGGGCGGCGGGCACATATTGGCGCGCCCTGACTGCCCCCTCGTGACCGCTTCAGCCGCCCCCTCGATCACCCAACTGCTGCACGATGTGCGCGACGCCGGCGCCGACGCCAGACCACTGGCCGTCGACCGGCTCGCAGCGGCCGTGTACGACGAGCTGTATCGGGTGGCCGACGCGTACCTGCGGCGCGAGCGCACGGACCACACGCTGCAGCCGACGGCGCTCGTCCACGATGCGTTCCTGCGCCTCGTCGAGCAGCGGCGGGCGCACTGGCAGAACCGCACGCAGTTCTTTGCGGTGGCCGCCGAGCAGATGCGGCGGCTCTTGGTCGACCACGCGCGGCGGACGCAGGCGGGGAAACGCGCCGGGCAGCTCGTCACGCTCGATCCCGAGCAGCCCGGCACGGCGGAGCGCACCGCCGACGTGCTGCGCGTGGACGAGGCCCTCCAGGCGCTCGCAAGGGTGGACCCGCGGCAGGCGCGGATCGTCGAGCTCCGCTTCTTCACCGGCCTGACGATCGAGGAGACGGCCGCGGCGCTCGGCATTGCGCCGGTGACCGTGTCGCGGGAGTGGGCAGTCGCGCGGGCGTGGCTGTACGCAGAGCTGGGCGACGCGTGAACCGCGCGCCCGCGCACGGAGCTGACGCGCGGCCGTGTAGCGGGCGTGTTGCGTGAGAGGAAGCGCGGCAGTTTCTCGCGTTACCAGGTACGGCCGCCACCACCGGTTGGCCGGCAGGGCCCGGCGCGCGCAGACGCGCTCCGCGCGGGCCGCCACTCTCGCACGGACCCCACGCATGCCCGGATTTTCAGTGCTCGCCCGGCGGAGGCGCCCCGGCGCCGCCCGCCTCGCTCTCCTGCCCGCGGTTGCCGCCGCGGCGCTCGCCGCGACCGTCGCGCCGGCCGGCGCACAGGGCTACAACGCCACGATCGAGAGCACGCCGGGGCTGCTCGGCTACTACACCTTCACGCCGGCGTCGCAGGCCAACAGCGCGGTGAACGGCTACACCGGCACGCTGATGAACGGCGCCACCGTCGGTGGTCCCGGCAGCGGCCCGAACATCAGCGACCCATCGAGCTCCGCGCTGATCCTCGACAACGGCGCGAGCGGGACCAAGTACGCTACGGCCGGGGGCAGCAACCCGCTCATGGGCGGGATCGGCAATAGCGGCAGCATCGTCGCGTGGATCGATCTCGCGTCGCTCCCCTCGACGCAGGGCCGCATCTTCTCGATCGCGGGCGAGTCGCAGGGTGGCAACGACTTCGACCTGCAGGTCGATGGCGACAATACGCTGCGCTTCTACACCGAGGGCGGCGCCAACGTCGCTGCGGCCAACGCGTTCACTGCGAACAGCCTGAACCAGTGGGTGTTCGTCGCGGCCACGTTCACCGGCGGCATGGACCGGAGCCTGTACCTCGACGGCATGCTCTCGGGAAGCAACACACCCGGTGGGCACTCGG
>DASWUT010000377.1:0-2028 GCA_036401455.1 Gemmatirosa sp.
TCCGCGGGCGCGTCGACGAGGACGGCGAGGTCGACGTCGCTCTGGGGCCCGGCGGTGCCGCGGGCACACGAGTTCACGAGGAGCACGGCCTGCACCGGCGGACGCGCACGGAAGAACTCGGCCGTAGTGTCCGCGGCCGCCTGGTGCATCGGGGTGGGAAAGCGTGGGCCGTGGATCATAAGGGTGGCCTCGGTCGGCGGCGCGGCGGCGCCCTGTTGACGCCGTGTTGGCACCGCGCGCACGAACCCGAACCGCGAAGGAGCAACGTAGCCGCGCCGGGGATCGACGTCGCCTCCCGCGTCGACCGAGCGTTCCCCTTCGCCGTCCCACCGCGCATATGAGAGACGGCGATCCACGCCGTGAGCCGCTGGCCCGCACGCCGACACCGGCTGACGCGCTCACGAAGTCGATCACGGACCCGCTCACGCGGCGTGCCGAGCTGATCAGCGACGTCCACGAGGGGCATACGCCCTGGCATCCCGACACCCGGTCGATGTCGCGCACGGCATCGCGACGCGACGGAACTCTCCCGTACGGGGTACTCACGCACGACCGCCACGTGATCGACCCGATCCCGACCCGTGCCCGCCACCCTCGACGGTAGACCATGACTGTGGTAGGCCATGACTGATAGATGCTGTGCCGAGATCTGACGCAGTCCTGCACTTCGTCGAACGCGGAGCGGGGCCGCCCCTCTTGCTCGTGCATGGGATGATGGTCACCGGGGCGATGTTCGATCCTGTCGTCGACCATTTCGCCGCCCGTCATCGCGTCGTCGTTCCCGATCTGCGCGGCCACGGGCAGAGCCGTGCCCTGCCGCCGCCGTACACCGCGGCGCAGCTCGCATCGGACCTCGCGTACCTGCTCGACCACCTCGGCATCACCTCGGCCGCGGTGCTTGGCTACTCGCAGGGCGGCGCGATCGCACAACAGCTGGCGCTCGACCACCCCACGCGGTGCGACCGCCTCGTGCTCGGATGTACCTACGCGTTCAACCGGGCGACCCTACGCGAGCGATTCGAAGGCCAGGTGGTTCCACTCCTCGTATCCCTCGTCGGGATGCGACGCTTCGCGAAGCTCGTCTGCTCGCAGGCTGTGACCCAACTCGGTCGGGCACGCGCCGAGTGGCTCGCCGGCGTCATGGCCGACCAGGACGGGCCGCTGATGGTCGCGGCGTGGCGGGCGGCGATGGCGTTCGACAGCCGACGCCGCCTGACCGAGATCGGATGTCCGACGCTCATCATCGCCGGCTCGCACGACCAGGCCGTGCCGATGCATCACGCCACGATGCTCCGGGACGGCATCATGGGGTCGCGGCTCGTTGTGCTCGACGGCGCTGACCATGCACTCCTCTGGACGCACGCCGACGCGTTCCTGCGCGTGACGGACGCATTTCTCGGGAGCTGAAGTCACGGACGCGCCGGTGCACGCAGCGGCCACGGTCGCGCCAGCGGGCAGGGCACGACCGTTAGGCGACGCATCGCCGCCTGGAAGCGCGCGTCGGCCCGGAGCGGGTCGAGCATCGGGTTGCAGCCGAACAGGCCCCCGGCGGCGCTCCAGCGCCGCCGACCCTCGTCGGTGGTCAGCACGCGTATCAGCGGCTCACGGTCGCCGAAGACTAGATCTGCCTCCGCGGCCCCCACACCGCCGGAGAGGTCGCCGCCCGCGCGATGGAGCTCCCCGCGCACCCGCGCCGCGTCCGCCCAGCGGCCCGCTGCCGCATACGCGAAGACGAGGCCCGACGCGAGTTGCGGGTGGCCGGGGTGCAGCCGAAGGCTCCGCTCCAGCGTCCGCGGCCGAGTGGGCCAGCGGGTCGAGCTGCGTTGCCAGGCGGAGCTTGACGAGGGCCTCGTCCGTACGCCCGAGATTCATCAGCGTGAACCCGAGCCAGTGGTGGCCGGTGACCGACGACGGGTCGAGGGCGAGCCCCACGCGGTCGTGCGCCACCGACTCGGCGAACCGCAACTGTAGGGCGAGCGCCTGGGCCAGCGCGAACTGCGCGTCGCCCAGCGTCGAGTCGAGTGCCAT
>DASWUT010000378.1:0-3308 GCA_036401455.1 Gemmatirosa sp.
CGGCGCGGCTCCGCGTGCAGCGCGACCGCGTGCGGCGGCGCGCCGCGGCCGTCGCGCTCCGCGAGCAGCAGTGCGCGACGGGGGCGACGACGTACGATGCGGGCACGGTGCGCCAGGGCGACGGCGGCCCGCTGCTGCACATCCGTCGGCCGTGCGATCCGTCGACGCTCGCCTCGTCGCCGGACCTTCCCAAGTCGCCCTACGACCCGGACGAGACGCCGATGGCCGCGGCCGACCGTGCCGCGCTGCTCGCCTCGCTCGATGGCGTGGTGCCATCCGCGTGGCCGGCGCGCGGGGCGAGGGTCCGCACGGGGCTCGACCTGGTACGGTTCAACCGCGTCGAGGGGCTGTCGTTAGGCATCGCGGGCTCGACGGTGCTCCCCGCGGGTTACGGAGCCGACGCGACACTGCGGATCGGCGTCGCGGACCTCGTGCCCAACGCGGAGGTCGGGCTGTCGCGCACCCAGGGCGCGGCGAACCCGTCGACGCTGCGGCTCGCCGCGTACCGGCGGCTCGCGGTGGCGAACGACGACTGGGGAAACCCGCTCGGGTTCGGCGCGTCGCTGGCAGCCGCGCTGTACGGGCGCGACGAGGGGTTCTACTACCGCAGCTGGGGCGCGGAGCTGCGTGGTACCCGGCCAGCCGACGCGATTACGAACCCGGACGCGACGCGGACGAGCGCGTGGAACCCGTTCGCGCTCTTTCGCGGCGCCGCGCTCGGCTGGCGCGTGTTCGCGGAAGAGCAGGGGGTGGCGGAGCAGGAGGTGCACCGGGGCGCGTTCGGCCCGCGGTACGTGCCCAACATCGGCGCGGACCGCGTCGCGACGGCGGGGGTGAGCGGCGAACTCGCGCGCACGTTCGGCGCGGACCCGAACGGCTTTCGGTTCGTGGTGCGCGCGCGCGGCGAAGGTGCGGTCGACCACTACGCGATCGACGACCCCGGCACGCGGACGGCGCCCTACGGTCGTGGGTTGGGCGAGGTCACCGCGTCGCGCCCGCTCGGGCCGGTGACGGCGAGCGTCACCGCCGCGGCTGGTGGCGTAGCCGGGGGGCGCGTGCCCGACCAGCGGTTGTTCTACCTGGGCGGGCTGCAGACCGTGCGGGGCACCTTCCCGAGCGCGGCCGGCGACGGATACGTCGGGCGGGAGTTCTGGCTCACCCGGTCGGCGCTGGGGTTCGGCAGCGGCACGCTCATCCGGCCCGAAGTGTTCTTCGATGCGGGGCGGGCGGCCGACCGGGCATTCGCGCGAGGAAACACGCTCCGCGGTGCCGGAGCGGGTGCGGTGTTCCTCGACGGGCTCGTGCGTGGCGAGGTGGCGCGCGGTCTCGGTGTGGGGCAGGGGTGGCGGGCGGACGTGACGTTGGGCGGGCGGTTCTGATCGGAATTCGTGCACTGCCGCAAATAACACGGCGCAGTTCGGCGCGATTCGAGTCATTACCGTCGGAGTACTAGCGCCCGCGGTCGGATGGCAACATGTTGGGCGCGGTCCTTCCTGCTGTATTCCGCACCCGGCACCCCGAGTGGCTCATTCGGACGAACTCGCGGTCGGCACCGTGCTGCGCGGGCGCTACCGCGTCGAGGCGCGCCTCGGGCGCGGCAGCTACGGCGCCGCCTACCGCGCGATCGACCTCGAGCGGTTCGACGCGCCGCGTGCGGTCAAGCGGCTGCATCCGGACGTGCGCCACGCGGCGCGTGCGCAGGCGCTGTTCGAGCGCGAGGCGCGTGTGCTCGCGTCGATCACGCACCCGCTCGTGCCGTGTCTGCACCATTATTTCGAGCTGGACGGCGACTTCTTTCTGGTCGAAGATTTCGTCGATGGCGAGTCATGGGATCGTGTGCTGGCTCGTCGTGGCGCGATCCCGGAGGACGAGGCGCGCGTGCTCGCAGCGGACGTGCTCGACGTGCTCGCCACGTTGCACGCCAGGATGCCGGCGGTCATTCACCGCGACATCAAGCCGTCCAACCTCATCCGACGACGCGCCGATGGCCGGACGGTGCTGATCGACTTCGGCGCGGTGCGCGAGGTCGTCGAGCACGAGGATCCGGGCACGGTGATCGGCTCGCTCGGGTACGCGCCGCGCGAGCAGTCGACGGGGCGGCCGACGCCGGCGAGCGATCTCTATGCGTTAGGCGCCACGCTCACGCAGCTGCTCACGCGCAAGCCGCCGGGTGCGTGGCACGATCGGGAGACCGGGGCCGTCGACGTCGCCGGCAAGCTGCCGGTCGGCGCGCCGTTCGCGGCGCTCATCGAGGGGCTGTTCTGCGACGAGGCCGAGCGCATCCCGACGGCGGACGAGGCGCGCCGCCGGCTCGCGGCGGCCGACGCGGCGGCGGCCGCGGCGGCGGCGGCGAGCTCGGCCGGCGACGAGGCCGGGTTGGCGCTGGTTCCGACGTCGACACCAACCATCGATTTCGGCCGACGCGACGGGGCGCCCGCGTCGCTGCCAGTCGCGGGGCGGCCAGCTTCGGGCGTGACTGGTGCGACGCGGGCGGCGCTCCCTGCGCCGTCGGTCTGGACACGTCCCGCGGTGCTGCTCAGCGCGTTCGTCTGCATCGCGGCGGGCGGGTACGGTGCGGTCGTTGGATTGTCGCACAAGGGCGATGCGAAGGCGGCTGTGCCGTCGGAGGCGAAGCCTGACGCGACGCCGGACACGAAGGCTGCGCCGAGCGCGATGGCGGGACCGGGTGCGTTCACCGACGCGACGGCGGCCGGCCCGTGGCAGCGCGCCGAGGCGGTGACGGCGTCCGGCCTTGCGATCACGATCCGGCATCCGGCCGGGTGGCGCGCGCGGCGTCCGGCCGGAACGGTGGGGAGCATGGTGAGCCACGGGGGGGCGCGGTTGCGCGCGCCTGCCGGCTCGCTCGTGCTCGATCTGCCGGACTCCGGCGGGGTGTTCGTCGTCGGGCTCGACACGTTCGCCGACCCCACGCTTCCGATCGAGCGTTTTCTGCAGGACTGGGCACACGGTGTCGGCGCGGGTGGCGTCGCGGTCGGGATCGCGCGACCCATCGCGCCCGACGTCTACCAGGCCACGCTGACCGGCGGCCCGGCCGACGCGGGCGCGGCGGGGTTCATCCATGCCGTCGTCATGCGCGAGCGCATGGGCAGCCGTGTGCTCTGGCGTGCCTTCCTCGGCGACGCGGCCGCGCATCAGCAGGAGGTGCGCCTGCTGTTCGACTCGCTGCACGTCGCGGACGCGACGCCGTGAGCGCGCGCCGCGACCGCCGCGTCCGGCGGGCGGCAGCGTAAGAACCGCCCGCCGCGCGGCACTCCCCATTGCAGATCCGACACGGCGGTCCCGCTCGG
>DASWUT010000379.1:0-4408 GCA_036401455.1 Gemmatirosa sp.
CGCAGGGGATCGCCGGCCACGCGTCGGTCGCAGCGCTTCCCGTGCCCGCAGAGGGCGCGCCGGAGGGGGCGCCCGAGGCCGCGCTCGTCCTCGCCGGCGAGGCGCGCGATCCGTTCACCGCGCTCGACGAGAGCTTCCTTCGCGCCCTGGGGCAGCAGGTTGGCGCGGCGCTCCACTCGGCCGCGCTCTACCACGCGCTCCAGGCGCGCACGGCGGAGCTCGAGCGCCTCTCGTCGCGCATGCTCCGCGCGCACGAGGCCGAACGGCGCCGCCTGTCGCGCGAGCTGCACGACGAGACCGCGCAGGTGTTCACCGCGGTCAAGATGCAGCTCGGCGTGCTGCGCGACGCTGCGACGCGCGATCTCGCCACGCATGACCTCGCCGGCCGCGGAGCGAACGGGGATGGCGCCCGCGACGCGCACCGCGATGCGCGATACGACCCGCACCACGACGAACGACGCGACGCGCAGCGAGCGCGATTCGACCGCGTGCTCGCGCTGATCGACACCGGCATCCGGAGCATCCGCGGCGTGACCAACGCGCTCCGGCCGTCGCTGCTCGATGACTTGGGGCTGCTCCCCGCACTTCGCGCGCTCGCGGCCGACTTCGAGGAGCGTACCGGGATCGCGGTCTCGCTCGCGATCCCGGACGAACTGCCGCGGCTGCCCGAGGACGCGGACCTCGCCCTGTTCCGCGCGGTGCAGGAGGCGCTGTCCAACGTGGCGCGGCACGCCGCGGGCGCGACCAGGGTAGCGGTCGCGCTGACCGCGGACGCGGGCGGCGTCGCCCTCGCCGTGCGCGACGACGGCGCCGGGCTCGGCGCGCCGGCCGACCTCGCGCGCTACGAGCGCGAGGGGCACATGGGACTCGTCGGCATGCGCGAGCGAATCGCGGCGTTAGGCGGGACGGTGGCCGCGGGGGACGCCGCCGAGGGTGGGGCAGAGGTGCGCGTGCGGGTGCCCGCGCGGGGGTGAGGGCAGGAGGGCGTGATCGCGGGCCGCCGTGCGCGTCCGCGCGATTTCGGGCCACCGCGCAACAGAAGGGTGCCCGCGCGCGCGCTACCCCGCGCTACCCTCGGCGACGTGCGCACGCACCGTCGCCGCGCCGCCCCGGTGTTCTCCCCCTCTCACGCCCCCTCCGATGTCCGTCCGCCGCCTCCCGCTCGCGACCGCCCTCCTCTCGGCCGCCGCCCTCGCCAGCACCGCAATGTCCACCCCGGCCCGGGCACAGGACCGGCCGCCGGTCGACACGCCGTACCAGGCCATCACGTTCGACGCGCTCGATGCCCCGCTGTACGGCAACCAGGCGTTCGGCGGCGCGTTCGGCATCGACTTCGACGTCGGCGCGGCTCCCGTGTTCGTGCGCGGGCTCGCCGCGTTCGATGACGGCCAGGACGGCTTCAACGCCCCGATCACGATCCGGCTGTACGATCGGTCGGCGCAGGCCCTGTTCGCCTCGACCGTGTTCACCCCCGGCACCGGCGCGCGGCTCAGCGGCGGGTACCGGATCACCGACCTCGCCACCGCGCTCCTGCTGCCCGCCGGGTTCCGCGGCAGCGTCGTCGCGTCGGGATATGGCACCACGCGCGAGCAACTCTACAACAGCAGCCTTGCCCGGCTCCCCGGCTCGATTACCACCGCCGGGTTCGTGACGTTCGTCGGCGCGGGCCGGTACAGCTTCGACGCCAACGCCTTCCCGACCATCGTCGACGGCGGGCAGCCGGTGCACTACGCAGGGCCCAACTTCGTCTTGAGCGATGCCGCCAACGCGGCCGCGGCGGGCGCGGCCGTCCCGGTCTCCACGGCCCCCGAGCCCGCGACGTGGGCCCTGGTCGGCGCGGGACTCGTGATGGTCGGCGCCGCGGCCCGCCGCGCGCGCACGACGAACGGGCACGCCTAACGATACCGCCTACCGCACCAACCCCGCCCGCACGCTGTCGAAGAAGATCCGCCCCGCGAGCGTGGCCGGCACCACCGCACCGCCGTGGTCGAGCGTCGCCCCGACGTCGACCGCGGCGACGTTGTGCGCGCCCGCGGCCTGCATGTGCGTGGCCGCCGTCGGTGCGTTGGACGGGTCGACGTCGCGGTCCGCGCCACCGTAGTAGAGCCGCGTCGGCGCGTGCGGTGCCCAGTCGAGCAGGTCGTTGTCGCGCAGCGCCTGCCAGAACGGGTGATTCGCGTTCGCCGCGAGCGCAGTCAACAGCGCCGGCTGGAACTCGGCGCGCACCTGCGCCGGAAGCGCGGTGAGTTGGGCCGACGTCACGGTCCCGGTGATGAGCGCGGCCGCGGTCGCGTCCGCGGGTGGCACGAACACCCCGCTCAGCTGCGCCGTGAGGCCGTACGTGCGCGTCATCGCCGCGCCCAACAGCGCGCCGTAGACGACGCTCGGGGCGTAGCTGGGATTGTTGGTCAGCAGCCGCGACGCCGTGCCGCTCAGGTCGTACGGGCCCGACATCGGCGCCGACGCACGGACCGTGAACGTGCTCGCGTAGTCGCGCTCGAGCTCGCGCTGGAGCGCGGCCGCGGCATGCCCACCCTGCGAGTAGCCCGTGACGAAGACCTGCGTCGTGTCGAGCGGCGTGTGCAGCCCGGACGCGATCCCCGCCGCGGCGCGCAGCAGGTCGACCGCCGCACTCGCCTCGGTCGCGGCGTGCACGTACGGATGGTACGGCGCGGTGCTGCCACCGTAGCCCAGGTAGTCGGGCAGGACCACCGCGAACCCGTCCGCCGCGTACGCGGCGCCGATGAGCTGGCCCTCGCCGCCCGTCGTCAGGCGCGATGGGACGGCGTTGCGGTCCGTCACCGTTCCGTGCTGGTAGACGAGCACGGGCAGCGCCGTACCGGCGGGCAGGTTGGCCGGCAGATAGAGCGCCCCCGTCGCCGTGACGAGCGCGCCGTCGACGCCGACAGTCTGATACGTGACGGCGTACGGCTGCACGTCGTAGCGCGCGGTGAACGCGCCCGTGGCGCCTTCGGTGCTCAACAGCGCGGCGATCGCGATGCGGGGAATCGGCAGCCCGTTGGTCACGCCCTGCGACGTGCCGCGCCCGGCGAGCGACGGCGACGGATCGGGCGGCCGGGTGAACGTGAACGTCGCCGCGCCGCCGGCCGGCGGCGTCGGTGCGGTGGCGTCGTTCCCACCGCACGCGGCGAGGGCGAGGACGGTCGCGCACGCGGCGGTGCGCAGGGTCGGGCGACCGGAAATGGGCATCGGCGAGCAGAAGGTTCGTAACCGTCCAGGAGTGGCTGTCCGGAGGTGGCCGTCCGGGAGTATACGCCGGTGCCCGTCCACCGCGACGCGCGCTTTCGGCACGCCCCGGCTCGCACGTAGCTTGCCCGCATGACGACCGCCGTCGCACCCCGCCCGCTCCTGACCGCGGCGCAGTACCACGCGCGTGAGCGGAAATCCGACGTCCGGCACGAATACGTGAACGGGCAGATCTACGCGATGGCTGGCGAGAGTCGGGACCACAACCGGGTCGCCCTCAACATCGCGGCGCGCCTGTTCGCGGCGGCGCGCGGCGGCCCGTCCCGCGTGTCGTTCGAAACCGTACGGCTCGTCGTCGGTGCGGACCGCGAGTACTACCCCGACGTGATGGTCGCCTGTGGCCCGCCGCCCGACGATCCGTACGTCGAAACCGCGCCGTGCCTGATCGTCGAGGTCCTCTCGCCCAGCACGCAGCGCACCGACCGGCGCGAGAAGGGCCCCGCGTACCGCGCCCTGCCGTCGCTCCAGACCTACGTCGTCGTCCACCAGCCGCGCCGCCGCGTCGAGTGGTACACGCGGGCCGCGGACGGCAGCTGGCTCGTCGCGAACGTCGTCGGCGACGGCAGAATCACGTTCCCCTGCCCGCCCACGGCGGACAGCGCGCCGGTGACGATGACCGTCGACGAGATCTACGACGGTGTCGCGCCGCCCCCCCCGCGCGCACCGCGCCGCCGCCCACCCTCCGCATGACCACCCCGCCCATCCGCGTCCTCGTCTGCGACGACCACGCGGTCGTGCGCGAGGGAATCCGCCACGTGCTCGCCGGCGAGCCAGGGTTCGAGGTCGTCGCCGAGGCGGCCAATGGGGAGCAGGCGCTCGCCCTCGCGGCCCAGCACCGGCCGGACGTGGTCGTGCTCGACGTGACGATGCCGGGTGAAAGTGGGCTGCGCGTTGCCCCCAAGCTCCGCGCCGCCGTGCCCGAAACCCGCGTGCTCATCCTTTCGATGCACGACAACGCGGAGTACGTCCGCGAGGGCGTGCGTGCGGGGGCCAGCGGCTACCTGCTGAAGGATTCCGCGGCCGCCGAGCTGCGCCTCGCCGTGCGCGCCGTCCACGCCGGCGGAAGCTACTTCAGCACCCCCGCCGCACTCGGCCTCTCGGGGGTGAGCGTCGCGCGCCCCGACCGCGCCGACCTCCCCGC
>DASWUT010000380.1:0-5147 GCA_036401455.1 Gemmatirosa sp.
TCATCCCGTAAATCCCGTCAAAGCCCTTGACCTTCCCGTGCTTACCTCACGGCCGCGGTTCACATCTGCCAACCACAGCCGCGGTCTCCGTTACCCGCTCTCCTTCACGAACCACGCCCGCACCCCCGAGAAGTCGAACTCCAGCACCCCGGCCTCTCCCAACCGGTAGTGCGTCTCGACGGCATGCGGCGCACGCGGGTTGTCGGTGCGCAGCACGTTCCCCTCCACCTGGTAGACGAGCGCCACCACCTGCGTGCGCTCGCCGACGTCGAACGAATACCGCAGGCGCCCACCGGTGAGGAACTCCATCGCCACCCCCGGCGCGAAGTCGAGCCCCGGCTCGGCGCGCAACAGCCGCCAGCGCCCGAGCAGCCACGCGGGCACGAGGTGCGGGTCGGGGGAGCGATCGGTGCTCATGCGACGGTCGGGGTCGGGCGTCACGGGGCGGCCGGTGCCGGCGGCGGTGCCGCCGGCCGCGGCGCGACCGGCTGTGATGCCGCCGGCTCGGGCTCGGGCGGCGCGCCGACGATCGGCGCGCCCGCCGCGTGCCACCCGCGCCACCCGCCTTCGACGGAGCTGACGTTGGTGTAGCCCATCCGCTGAAGCGTGTCCGCGGCGAGCGCCGAGCGGTACCCACCGCCGCAGTAGAGCAGCAATTCCGTGTCCGGGTCGGGGACGCGCGTCTCGATGTCGCGCTCGAGCACGCCACGGCCGAGGTGCTCGGCACCCGCAGCGTGGCCTAACGCCCACTCGCCGTCCTCGCGTACGTCGAGCAGCCGCGCGCCCGCGGCCATCCGCGCGAGCGCGGTCGCGACCGGGATCTCGCGCACGCGCGGGCGCACGGCGTCGACGAAACGAACGAAACCAGGGGTGTGGTCCATCACGTCACCCGCGGTACGGCGACACCGCCGCCCCGTGCACCTCGGGCAGATCGCGCAGCGCCTCGCGCACCGACTCGCCGACCACGCCGTCGACCGCGACCACCGCGAGCGCCTCGCCCCCCTGCGCGAGCCGCGCCTGGTGGTACTCCGCGATGTTCACCCCCGCGGTGCCCAACAGCGTGCCCACGCGCCCGATCACGCCCGGCACGTCGCGGTTGGTGAGCACCAGCAGCGTCTGCCGCGGGTTCACGTCCACCGGGAACGCGCCGATCCGCGTCAGCCGCGCGCTGCCGTCGACGGGCGCAATGCCAGCCACCGTCAGCTCCTGCATCGCGCCACGCACCGACACCTCGATCGCGTTTGGCGCGAGCGCCTCGCTCTCCCCCGCGGCCAGCTCCAAACCCCGCCCCGCCGCGACCGCACGCGCGTTGATCAGGTTGAGGCGCTCCTGCTCCACCACGCCCTCGACCGCGCCTAACGCCGCCGCGCCGAGCAGTGCCTCCCGGGAGGCGGCGAGTCCCGCTCCCGCCCGCAGCGTGAGCCGCTGCACCGCGCGCACGCCGAGGTCCGCGAGCACCGCGCGCGCCACCGCCGCCGCCCGCCGCGCCACCAGCAGCGCCGGCCCGAGCGCGGCCCACGACCCGCCCGCGCCGTCCGCGCCGGCCACGTTCATCGACCGCGACAGCTCCCCCGAGACGAGCGCGTCGCGCACCGCGGCGCACACGTCCACCGCGACGTTCCGCTGCGCCTCGGCCGTGTTCGCCCCCAGATGCGGCGTGAGAAAGACGTTGGGCAGCGTGCGGAACGGGTGGTCCGGCGGCGGCGGTTCGCTCGTGTAGACGTCGAGCACCGCGCCGCGCAGCGCGCCGCCCCCGGGCAGTCCGTCCTGCAACACCGCGAGCAGCGCCGTCTCGTCGACGATCCCGCCGCGCGCCATGTTCACGACGATCGACCCCGACTTGAGCCGCCCCAGTTCACGCCGCCCCACGAGCCCGCGCGTCTCGTCGGTGAGCGGCGTGTGCACGGTCAGCACGTCCGCCTCCTCGGCCAGCGCGTCGAGCGTCGCCGCGCGGCGCACGCGCAGCGCGGCAAAGCGGCCGTCAGCGACGTACGGGTCGTACGCGACCACGTCCGCGCCGAACGCGTGCGCGCGCGCCGACACCTCGCCGCCGATGCGCCCGAGCCCGACGATGCCGATCGTCCGCCCCTTGAGCTCCGCCCCCAGAAAGCTGGCGCGGTCCCAGCGCCCGGCGCGCATGGCCGTGTCTGCACGCGGCAGCTCGCGCAACAGCCCGATCACCGTGCCGAAGAACAGCTCCGCCACCGCCACCGTGTTGCCGGCCGGCGCGTTGATCACCGCAACGCCGAGCGCGGTCGCGACGTCCATCGCCACGTTGTCGACGCCGACGCCGGCGCGGCCGACGACCTTGAGCCGCTTCCCCGCCTCGAGCAGCTCGGGCGAGATCTTCGTCGCGCTCCGGCCGACGATCGCGTCGTAATCGCCAATCCGGTCGAGCAGCGTCGCCGCAGGGAGCGTGGGCACCTCGTCGACCTGCAGGCGCGGGTCGGCGGCGAGCAGGGCGAGTCCGTCGCGGTCGACGTCGTCGGTGACGAGAATGCGGTACATGCGGGCGGGTCGGGGTGGACGCGGGTGGATCGGGCGAGGCCCGCGGACGGCGATGCGCGCGCGGGCTGGCGCGAAAACTACCGCGGGCGAGATCCGGGCCCATGTCCATCCGCGTGATCCAAGGAAGCGCGCCCCCGGACGAGTTCGCGCGCCGGGCGATCGCGCCGGGCTCGCTGCGCGACGGGTTCCTCGCGCATCATGCCGACCGACTCACCGCGCGCGGTCGGCGCGCATGCAGGAACGGCTCGCCTCGGGAGAACTCGCCGAAACGTTGCCGTACCCGCCGTCGCAGCGGCTGGTCGACGCCGAGTGCGACGCCCGACGCGAGGCCTAACGAATGGTGACGACGCGTCGGGTCGTCACTCGGCGCCGTGTGCGCGACCGGCCCTGAGACGCGCCGGGCCGGGCGTCAGTGCGATAGCCCGACGACCCGCAGCGACGGCCCGCCACGCCCGGCCGCACGAAACTGCATCGGCGCCTCGCCCGCGAGAAGCGCGGCGGGCCACACCGGGATCCCCGCCGAGGCCGGCCCGAGCAGCACGCCCGCCTCGAGCGCACCGGTGGGCAGCGGGATGTAGGCCGGCGGCCGGAGGTCGTCGGAATCGTTAGGCGCGACGGACGTCCCCGCGACCACCCGGGCATCGTCGTGGCGGCGGACGCCACGCGCGCCCCAAGCCGCGGCTGCACGTGTCGCGCCCGCACGTGCCGCGCCCGCGGCCGGCGCCGTGGCCACCTCGGCCCCGCCTAACGCCTGGGTCCCGGACCCCTGCGCACCCACCGCGTCGGGCGCAGCGGTCGCCGGCACACCGGCGGGCGTCGCGATCGACACCGCCTCGCGCCCGCCGCGCAGCGCGTACCCCGCCGACACCGCCGCGAGCACCACCGCCGCCGCGACCGCCTGCCGCCCCCAGCCGCCCGCGTCCTGCCTCAGACGATCGTACCACCGCGCCTCGTACCACCGCGCCTCGTGCCACCGCGCGCCGGACCATCCGTCCGCCGACCAGTCCAGCTCCGCACCGCACGGGCGACCCTCGGCGCGCACCGCGCACAGCCGCGCGTCCAACCGTGCCGCGAAATCACTCGACGGCTCGATGCTCGGCAGATTCCGGGCGAGGAGAAGCGATCGGCGCACGAGCGTGTCGTGCGCGCCGCACGCGGCACACTCGACGCGGTGCCGCTCCGCCGCCACGAGCACGTCACCCGGCAGGGTGTCGTCTACGTAGGCGAGGTGATGCCGGCGAAAGTCGGTGCAGTCCATGACGGGGCAGCGGTGAATGACATCGGCGTCCGGTACCCGCTCGGTGCCCTCGGGGTTCCGGATGTTCACGGAGCGCTGGTGGGCGGCACTGGACGGGCGGCGCGGGACGGGCGGCGCGGGACGGGCGGCGCGGGACGGAAAAAAAACGGGCGCCCTCACCGGGCGCCCGCCATCCCTGTCCACCGCCTACCACCCTACCGCAGCTTCGGCTCGATCAGATCCGCGAAGCTGTTCCGCGCCCGATTGAGCCGCGACTTGACCGTTCCGAGGTTCGTGTGCGTGATCTCGGCGATCTCCTCGTAGCTCTTGCCTTCGAGCTCGCGCAGCACGAACACCTCGCGGTGATGCGCGGGCAGCTTGGCCACGCTGTCCTCGACCAGCTCCCGCAGGTGACGCTTGCGGTACAGGTCGTCCGGCCGGCTCGCCGAATCCTCGAACTGCAGCGGGCGGTCGTCCTCCTGACTCGTCTTCTTGATCGCCTGAAAGAGCACGAGCGGATTGCGCGACCGGTTGCGCAGCTCGTTCTTCGCCAGGTTGCTGGCGATCGTGTAGATCCACGTCGAGAACTTCTTCGAACGGTCGAACCGACCGATGTGCCGGTACACGCGGATGAACACCTCCTGCACGAGGTCCTCCGCCTTCTCCCGGTCGCCGATCGTGCGATAGATGAAATTCAGCAGCCGCGTCTGGTACCGCGACACGAGTTCCTGAAACGCGCGCTCCTCGCCGCCGAGGAAGCTGGCGACCACGTCGCCATCCTCCATCGTGCGCAGCTGTTCGCGCACCGCGGCGCCCTGTTGGGCGGCGGTGAGCTGCGAGGTCCCGCGCTTGAGTGCAACGTCCGCCATCTGCTTCCCCCCGAGATGCCTGCGTCCGCGTGCGACGTAGCGGTCCGGATGTCCCTGGGCCTGTCGAGCGCACCCTGCGTGCCCTCCGACGCGTCAGCCCGGCATCGCGCGCAACTCGTTGACACGCAACGCGATCGACCCCCTTACGCCCCAACCCCAATCTAGCCCCGGCCGACCCGGTTGTCCACACGACGCGACACCCGCGAGGACAAGTCTGCTAGGTACAGTATGTAGCAGTCTTACCGCCCGAGCCGGAACCCCGCCGCGAACAACAGCGACGAAACCGTCTTCCCGTCCCGGATCTCCCCCCGCTCGATCATCGCCAACGCCTCCGACATCGTCCGCGGCTCCACCGTCATGAACTCGTCCTTCTCCCGGTGCGCCTCCCCGCGCGTCAGCTCGCTTGCCATGAACAGATGGATCTGCTCGTCGCAGAACCCCGGCGTCGTCCAGATCGTCGTGAGCCGCTCCATACGGGCCGCCGTGCACCCGGTTTCTTCCTGCAACTCGCGCGTCGCACACACCGCCGGATC
>DASWUT010000381.1:0-5294 GCA_036401455.1 Gemmatirosa sp.
GTGTCGACGGTATACCGGTACCGCACTTCGGGAAGGTAGTACAGCTCGCGGCGCCCGCGCCGCTCGCGCACCGTGCTCGTTACGATTTCTCCGTCGGTTGTGGGCCAGTAAGTCGCCGACCAACCGCGCCACAGGTGGTACGCGGACCACGAGGCGAGGCAGGCTCCAGCGCCAGCAAGGATCCAGTTCACGGCGGTGTGGGCTGGCGACGAACGGGTTTGTGCGGGCTAACGCCGAGTTCAGCTGCAAGATTTCGGGGCGGCACGGTGATGGCGGAGGTCGGGGCGCGCCGGGGCGAACAGGCGTCCCCGCGAACTTGACAGCTGCAACGCCTCGTTGGGCGGCGTCGGGCGATCACGCCCGCTACCCACGCAGGACGAGTACCCACCGCATCGCGCCGGCCGCGAGCACCGCTCCCGCGCCGAGCCGGCACACGACGGGTCCGGTGCGTGTCGTTCCGGTGCGCGACCGGTCCACCGCGCTCAGGAGCAAGCCCCCGGCCAGCATGAGGAGCGCCGGAACGCCGAAGACCGCACTCACGAGCGCGCGCACCGCACTCGCCAGGACGTCGCGGTCGCGCACGGTCGCGAGCGCTAGGTACGCCGCCACGCATAACATCGTGGTCCCGGCGCGGAGCAGGAAGCGCGACACCGCGGCCGTCGAGAGATAGGACGCCGAGGCGACAGCGGTCCCCCGTGGGCCCGCGCGGTGCGCCATCAGTCCAGCACCTCGACGGTCGCGAGCTGCAACGTCACGTCCTCGAACAGGCGGAGGACGGCACCGGGCCGGAGCCGCTCATGTGGCGCGTGCGGCCTCCAGAGGCGGATGCGGGCGGCGGAGGGGCTGCCCTGCTCGGCCGGCGCCACCTCGAAGCGGCAGACCAAGCTCCAGCCGTCCGCATCCGGCGGGTCGCCCACGAACCATGCGGGCGCAATCCACTCCGTGCGCGCGACGAGCCCCCGTTGGAGGTGCGCGTCCGACCACGTGATCCGAGCATCGTGCTCGCGTTCCATGCACGTCGAGGATGTGGGTAGCCGCCCAACGACGGTGTAGGAAAATCCAGGGCCTACTCTGGCGTTAGGCAGGTCCGGGCGCAAGATTGAGGCAGTCGCGTTGCTGCCGTGCGTCCCGCTCCCGAGCGCCCCGCATCCATGGCCCGCTACAAGCATATCGACCAGAGCCCGCGCTTTCTGCCCGTCGACTTGGCGGCCCAGCTCCTCCCCGGCACGTTCGAGCACGCGGCGTATCACCTCCTGAGCGGCGCGATCGACCTGTCGCGCTTCGACGCCCGTTTCCGGAACGACGACACGGGCGCGCCGGCCTACCCGCCGGCCATGCTGCTGACCGTGGTCCTGTGTGCCTACGCGCACGGTGTGGTGAGCAGCCGCGGAATCGAGCGGCTATGCCGCGAGCACGTGACCTTCCTCGCGCTCTGCGGCGACACGGCCCCGCACTTCACCACGCTCGCCCAGTTCGTCAGCACGCTCGGGTCCGACATCGCCCACGTGTTCGCCGCGGTGCTCGCGATCTGCGATCAGCAGGGGCTGATCGGGCGCGAGATGTTCGCGATCGACGGCGTGAAGCTGCCGAGCCACGCGAGCAAGCGCCGCAGTGGGACGCGCGCTGACTTCGAGCGGCAGGCGACGAAGCTCGAAGCGGCCGCTTCGGCGATGCTCGCCCGCCACCGCGCCGAGGACGCGCGCCCCGTCGAGCCGGACGTGGCCGCGAAGGATACCGCGCGTCGGGAACGGCTCGTACGCGACGCCGCCGAGCTCCGCACGTGGCTCGCCGCGCATCCCGACGATCGCCGCGGGCCCTCCGGCGGCGTCCGGCAGAGCAACCGCACCGACCCGGACAGCGCGAAGCTGGCCACGGGCAAGGGCGTGATCCAGGGGTACACCGGGGTCGCCGCGGTCGATGCGGCACACCAGATCATCGTCGACGCGCAGGCGCACGGCACCGGGGCCGAGCAGGAGCTCCTCCTCCCCGTGGTCGCCGCGCTTCAACCGATGCTCGCGCCCACCACGGTGCTCACGGCCGACGCGGGCTACCACAGCGAGGCCAACCTGCGCCACTTGGCCGAGCACACGATCGACGCGCTCGTCGCCGACAACGATTTGCGCCGCCGCGACGAGCGGCTCGCCACCCAGGACGTGCATCGGACCGCGCCGCATCCGCTGCGCGCGCTGACCGGGGAGCCACGGACGCCGCTGGTGTTTCAGCCCACGGACTTCACCTACGACGCCGAGGCGCGGACCTGCGTCTGTCCGGCGGGCCAGGCGCTGTACCGCGCCGGCCGGGCCCTCGTCACCCGCGGCTACGTCGCGGACCACTTCCGCGGCGCCAAGGGGGTGTGCGGCCCGTGCCCGCTCCGGGCGGAGTGCCTGCGCACGCCCGAGACCACGCCGGTGCGCAACGTCGCCTTCTTCCGGGGGGCGGCGCCAACCCGGCCCGAGACGCACACCAATCGCATGAAGCGGCGCCTCGACACGCCCGAGGGCCGTGCGCGGTACGGCCGGCGCTTCGCGACCGTGGAGCCCGTCTTCGGCAACTTGCGGGCGAACAAGCGGCTCGACCGCTTCACGCTCCGCGGGCGCACGAAGGTCGACGCGCAGTGGAAGCTGTACTGCCTGGTGCACAACATCGAGAAGCTCGCCCATCACGGGTACGCCGCCCCGGTCGCAGCCTAACCACGAGACCCGGGGGATCGACGCGCCTAACGCGCCCGACGTGGCTGCCGCGACGGTCGACTCACCCCTGAGTCCGTGATGCTTAATCGCCACGTCCTAACGCGGCCGGGGGCGCCCAGAACCGGCTTTTCCTACATCTTCAACGCCCAAGTTCAGCTGCAAGCCTTCGGGGCGGCACGGCGGTCGCGGGCGACGGCGACCGCCGGGGCGCACGGGCGTCCCCGCGTACTTGACAGCTGCAACGCCTCGTTGGGCAGCGGCGCGGTGGCCTACGCGTGCGCGGGCTCCCACCCCTGCGCGAGCGAGCGGAAGGCGGCCTCGTGCTCGGGCCAGTCGTGCAGCGTCGCCGGGTCGAAGTCCGCCCCGTTCGGCCACACCACGGTCCGGACCTCGGGGTCGACCCGGGCCTGGGCGAAGAGCGCCGGGTCGCGCAGCGGGGCGTAGAGCTCGCCGGCCAGCACGGGCGCGAGGTCGATCCGGCGCACCAGGCCGTCGTCGAACGCCACCTCGAGCGTGTACGGGGCGACGACCGCGACGGCCCGCACGCGGTGGATCGGATGGACGGGGTCAGGCATGGGACGGCGCTGGGAAGGATGGGGACGCCGGCGGCGCCAGGCGCGCCGGCCAGCCGCGGGAAAGATACCCGTCAGGCGAGCGGGGCGATCGACGCCGGCGCCTGCCCGCCCTGCAGCCGCGCCCAGGCGTCGCGCAGCTCACCCTGGTGCAGCTCGGCCCACGCTTCCGCCAGCCGGCGCTGCTTCGCTGGCAGCGCCCCGGCGAGCACCCCGACCGGGTCGAACCCGACGACGGCCACCTGCCCCTGCCAGTACGCGTGGAAGTGCGGCGTGTGGTGCGGGCCGCCGGCCTCGGCGAACATGCGGATCACGATCCCGTAGAAGCGGCTAAGTTCGGGCACGCGCGGAACCTAACCGGCGCTACCCGCCGCGCGGCGGGCGCCCACTGCCTGCCGGCGCGACCGCCAAGCGCAACCCGGGGCCCGGTTCGCTGCCCAACGCCCAAGTTAAGCTGCGGGTTGTAGGGGCGCGGTGACCGTTGCCGGCGGAGGCGACCGCGGGTGAGCGGGGCGTCCCGGCGTACCCGTCAGCTTCAACGCCTCGTTAGACGGCACGCGCGCCGACGCCCAGCCCGGCGGTTTGGCGGCGCGCCGGGGCGGGCCCGCACGACCGGTCGACGGCCCGGAACGACGCCACCGGCGCGGCTCCTGCCCGCGTACGCCTACTCCGCCGCCAGGCACACCGGCACGACCCGCCTCAGGGGGGTGTCGCTGACCAGGACGACGGCGAACGTGGACGCCTCGCGCTCGGCGCTGAGCAGGAAGGTCGTCACGTACGCGGTGCCCCGCGCGTCGACGTCCACGGACATCGTCAACTTGGGAGGGATGATCAGCTTCCCCTCCCACCGCCCGACGTAAGCCGCCGCCTTCGCGAGGTAGTAGTGCTTCGCGGGCCCGATGCCGGAGTCGCCGCTCGCCGCCCGCGCCGCGGCCAGGTCGACCCGCTCGAACGGCCGCCGGCCGAGGCGCGCCATCGCCCGACCCTGCCGATCCGCGACGACCGGGGTCGCCACGTACGTGCCGTGCAGCCAGCGACTGGTGTGCCGCATCGCGCGCGGCGTGCAGTCTGCGCGCGCGGACGTAGCCAGCAGCAGGAGGGCTGGGAGGAGCATCACAGGGGCCTCGTCTGGGGACCGTAGGACTCGGGGGACCGAAAGCTGATTGGGTGCCGTCTAACGCCACAGTTAAGCTGCGAGCCTTCAGAGCGCGGCGGCGGTGGCGGGTGACGGACGCCGCGGAGGAGCGGCGCGTCCCTGCATACTCGACAGCTTCAACGTCTCGTTAGGCGGCTGGGCGCACGGCCCGACCTCGGACGCGCCCGCGGCGGCAGACCTCGACGCCGTCGGTTCACTGGCGCTGGTAGACGGCAGCGACGTCGCCGTCGGCCGGCCCGGGGTAGTGGAGCGTCAGGGTGGTGCCCTGCCGAACGCCGACCGGCCGCCAAACGGCCGCGGGGTGAGCCGCGTCAGTGACAAGGGCCAACGCCACGGAATCGCCCCGCACGACGAACGTGCCGGTCGCCATGACGTGATAGCTGCTCGGCGGCGTGCCTGCCGGAGCGTACGTCATTCGGTACGTCGCCGTCCCGTCCGCCCGGAGGACGATCGCCCCCGAGTTGCCCGTCGTGGGCACGTGATCTCCGGCGAGCGTCGCGAGGGTGTACGTACCAGCCACCGCGGCCACGGCCGGGCTGAGTGCGTCCGTGCCGCGACACGCCGCGAGCGCCGCGGCGGCGGTAAGCAGGCAGGCAACGCGAGGGCGAGACATGAGGCCTCCAAGAAGCGACGGGAGTGATGTGCGGACAAGCCAAGATACCCACGGCGCAGGCGGTCCGTCACCGACGACTATGCCCGGTGCCGCCTAACGCCCAAGTTCAGTTCTGGGCTGTGAGCGCGCGATGGAGCCGAGGCGAGACACCGCCGAGGGCCACGCCGGGGCGTCCCTGCATACCCGACAACTGCAACGCCTCGTTAGGCACCGCCGCGCAGCACTCGTCCCCGCCCCCGGACTGCGCGCCACCCTGGTGTGCC
>DASWUT010000382.1:0-7909 GCA_036401455.1 Gemmatirosa sp.
TGCGCGATCAGCACGAACACCGGGGTGAGAAAGAACGTGTACACGCCGTAATGGATCACCCGCAGCGCCACCGCCGCCGCGGCGAGCGGGAAGACCACGACGGCGATCAGCCGCGCGTCGTGCAGCGCCGCCGCGAGCACCGCGGCGACGGCCCCGCCCAACACGGTCCCCAGCACGCGCGCCGCCGACCGGCGCAGCGTCATCCCGGCGGACGGCTGCAGCACGATCAGCGTCGTGATCGTCACCCACGGCCCGCGCGCGATGTGCAGCCCCGCGCCCAACACGTGCGCCAGCGCGGCCGCCGTGCCGAAGCGCAGCGCGTGCTGTAGGGCCGGCGCGTCGACGTCGGCCAACGCTCGCCGCCATGCCCCGCCGCGCACGGCGCGCCCCGACCGACGGACCCCGGACCGCCGCGCCCGACCCGTCCACCACGCGCGCACCGTCCCGCGCGCGGCGACCAGCAGCGTGTCCTCCCCGCCGCTCGCCAGCGTCGCCGCGACCTCGGCCGCCCGCTCGATCTCGCCGGTGATGCGCTCGACGAGCGCCCCCCCCGACCGCGGGACGGGGTCGGCTTCGAGCCGGGCGAGCGTTGGTGGCCGGCGCCCCGCCCGCGGTCCGGGCACGATCGCCGCCGCAAGTTCGTCGAGCGCCACGCCCGCCCGCGCGACCGCCGCGGCGAGTGCGTCGACGTCGGAGTCGCGCGCGACGACGGCCACCTCCGACGCCTCCGCGAGCGCGAGCAGCGTCCCGAACACGAGGTCCGCGCCGTCCAGCAGCAGCGCGAGGTCGTCGCCGCGCGGCGCGGCCCCGAGCCGGCCGCGGCGCGTCGCGAGCAGCACCGACCGCCCCGCCTCGATCGCGGTGCGCACCCGCGGGTGCTCGCGCCGCGCCAGCGTGGTGTAGCGCTCGAGCACGACGTCGCCACTCGCCGCACCGTCGACGGCCGATCGCGCGATGCCCGTCGCGAAGTGCGCGAGCGCGTGGTACGCGTCGCCCACGCCGTGTCGCGCGGCGCTGTACGGCCGCACGGGCCACACGGCAAGCGCGAGGAACATCGTCCACAGCCCACCGCCCGCGATCATCAGGCCTCCCGCCAGTGCGGCGCTCGCGTGCGCGGCGGGACCCGCGAGCGCGGCGACGAACGTGGCCGCGACGAGAATGCCGAGCGTCGAGCCGGCGTCGCCGAGCACGCGCAGAAGCGCCGCGCCCACGGCCCAGCAGAAGACGAGCGCGGCCACGAACAGCACCGCGAGCCACGCCATGTCGGACGCCCGCAGTGCGACGGCGATCCCGGCCGCCCGCGCCCCGGAGGCGTACGCGATGCCGCCCAGCAGCACGTACGCGCTCATGGTGCGGACGCGCGTCCGCGTGACGCCGCCGACGTCGGCGAGCGCCGTGAACCACCCGCCGACCGCCGCGAGGATGTAGCCGCGGTTGCCGGTGACGTAGGCGAGCGCGAGTGGCGCCGCCGTGCCGGTCGCGGCGCGCAACCCCGCGTGCATCGCCGTGAAGGTCACGTCGCGGCGCAGCCGGGCGGCGACCGCGCGCACCGGGACGCGCACGGGCCCGCGGACGGCCGACGACATCGCGCGCCCGGGTCCCGTCAGTCCGGGCGGACGTCGAGGCCGAGCGCGGCGGCGATGACGAGCGCCTGATCGAACGAGATGATCGCGCCGGCGAGCGCGACGTGCGCGGGCTCGACCGCGCTGAGGTCGCTGCCGCGCAGGTCGCAGCGAGACAGCGTCGCACCACGCAGCGCCGCGCCCGACAGGTCGGCGTCGCGGATCGACGCACCCTCGCACCGCGCGCCGGTGAGGTCGGCCTCGCGCATCCGGGTGCCGCGGAACGTCGCGGAGCGAAGGTCAGCGCCAGCGAGTCCGACGTGCGACCAGTTCCCCCCGACGACGGTGAACAGGTCGTACGTGCAGCGTCGGAACGTGCTGCCGACGAGCTTGCAGTCGGTGAACCGCGCGTCGAAGAACGCGCAGCTCGCAAAGGTGCAGTTGACGAACGCGGCGTCGGTGTGCGCCGATCCGTTGAACCGCGCGTTCCGGAACGTGCACTCGGTGAAGGTCGCGCCCACGTTCGTCACGTCCGTCAGGTCGAGGTCGACGAACGTGACGCCGGTGTGCTGCTGCCCCGAGATGTCCTGGCCGTCCCAGTCGGCGCCGACGACGGTCGCGGTCGGATCGGCCGCGGCGCGGCCGCGCGGGCGCTCCGCCACGGGCGGGTCAGACCGGCGGCGCGGGCTCGAGCGTGACGACGAGTCGTCCGCTCGCTGGATCGAGGCGCATCCCCGCGACGCGCGTGCCCGGGATCACCACCGACAGCTCCGCCTGCGCGGGCAGCGCGATGCGCTGCCCGGCATACTCGATCAGCGTCCCCGCCTGCGGGGTTCCCGCGGCCGGCGTCTCCGGAGCCGGGGTTCCAGTGGCCGCGGCTCCGACCGGCGACGAGGGAACGTCGGTCGGCCCGTCGCCCGGCGTCGCGGCCGGAGCAGTCGGGCCGGTCGGCGGCGATGCGACCGTGGGCGGCGCGGGAGGCGCGACGCCGACCAGCACCGCGTCGGCGAGCAGGAGCTGCTTCGCCCGCCCCGCCTGCGTCTGCTCGACGACGAGCCCGCGCTGCACGAGCGTCCGCGCCCCGCGGCGCGCCTGGTCCTCGCTCAGCCCGAGCTGCTCCTGCACCACCGAGGCGGGGAGCGTGACCGGGGCGCGCGGGTGCGTGAGCCGGTCGAGCAGGAGGCGGAACAGCCCGATCGCGGCGAGCGCCCCCTCGCCCCGGCGGTCGAGCAGCTGCTCGGCCACCGTCCCCCACCGCACCACGTAGGCGAGCGGCGTCGGCGACAGCAGGTCAGCCGCGAAGCGCGTCGTGCCGGCGTCCTCGCCCGCACGCAGCACGTCGGCCACCCAGAGCGCTCGCAGCGCCTCCTCGATCGCCGCCGCGGGAAGCGCGATCCGCCCGGCGAGGGCGTCGACGTCGAGCGGCAGGTCCACCGCGGCGAGCGAGCCCGTCCCCGCGTCCGGCAGCGCGAGAAGGTTGAGCGCGAACGCCACGACGCGCGCATTGCGCCGAAGGGTCGGGTCACGAACCGGGAGCACGGGGTGCCCGGCCAGACGCGCGGCAACGAGCGCATCGGCGACGAGCCACGGCCGCTCGCGCACGACCTGCGGCGCACCGGACGCCGGTCCCGGCCCGGCGACCGCGCCTGCCGCCGCACCGCCAATCACCCGGAGTGACGCGCGCTTCGCCGTCATCGGGCCACGGCGCCCCCAGCACTCAGCCACGACGGTACGCGGATCGGCACGGGAGCCAAGTTCGACCCGGCGCATGCGACCTGTCAACACCCCGCGCCACCCCCCGCGCCAGTTCTCGGGTCTGGATTGCGGCGAGACGTGAACCGGGATGGTCCCGGTGCACATGGCTGAACGGGACGGTACGCACACGGCGCGGCGTCGCCCGTCGCGCCACCCCCCGCGCCCGGGCCCGGACGGTACGCAGCCACACCGCCCAGACCCCTGGCGTGGGAACGCAGCGAGGCGACTAACTGCCGGTACGTCATGCGGTTACGCGATCCGCGCGGTCCGCGGCCGGTCGAGCCGGCGTGGCGACCGCGTACCGTCCGGGTCCGAGTGCGTGGCGCGATCGCCTGCGCGGTGTCCCGGCCCAAGTCGCGCACCGTCGCGCGTCACACCACGATCCCACGCACCCCCGTGTCGCGCGCCCCCACTCGCCCAAGTGCCCAGCCAGGCGCACGTTGGCCCAGTTCTCCACACACGGGGAGAGCCTGTGGTCCTGCGTTGTGGTGGTGTTCTGCTTGTCTGAGCAAAGCGAAAGAACCGCCCCCCTTCCCCCGCACGCGCCGATCGCAGGCGAACGGAACCGTGTGGCGGCCGTGGCCCCTTGCCTGCAATCACGAGGTCCTTGCCCGCTCGATGACCGGCGACGAGATTCGTCGCGACACATGCCCCACCCCGCCGTGTCCGCTCCGTCCACCGCCGACGCCGTCCTCTGGACCGCCCTCGATCAGGGCGTCCGTGCGCTGCCGCTCCCCGCGCCTGCGGGGCTGTGCGAGCTGCCGCTCGCCCGGCTGTCGCGCTACGAGCCGAAGCCGGATCCCGTGACGGGACGACTGGCCGAGGAGGAGTGGCTGCACGTGCACCGCGTGCGCGCCCTCAGCGGCCAGTGGTTCGCCGTGCGCATCGCGGGCGACGCCGCGCTCGGCCTGCCGCGCGCGGGCGACTGGCCCGTGCTCATGGCCGTGGTTCGCCTGTTCGACGAGGCCGGGTGGTCGAGCAACACGCTCACCGACGTGAGCATCCGCCGCCTCACCGCGACGATGGGCGTGACCGGCGGCGGGAAGATGATCCGTCGAGTGCGCGACGCCCTCGTCCGCTTCGCCCAGGTGCGCGTCCTGCTCGCCCCGATGGCCGCGTCCGCGGACCCGACGGACACCCTGTCGGAATTGCTCGCCGCCGAGGCACTCGCGACGGACACGACCGATCGGGAGCCGGCGTCCGCACCGGCGCCGGCCCTCTGGGCGCCTGCCACACTCGACCGCGCGAGCGCCCGCGCGGCCGGCGCGCACCGGCGGGCGGGGAACGCCGCGACGCTGTCCAGCGCGCCCGCGACGCGCGGGACCGCCACGGGGGTGCTCGACGTCGTCTGGCGTGACGACACGCTCGACCGCATCACGCTCGCCGACGTCTGGCGCCCGCGCGCGGGCGTCACGGCGACGACGTGGATGGACTACGAGCGCTACTTCGCGCTCACCGATCCGGTCGCGCAGCGCCTGTACCAGCTCTACGCCGGCGCGGCCGCGCGCGGCGCGCCGGTCCCGTTCGAGCACGACGTCGACTGGCTTCGCTCCGCGCTCGGGTTGGCGCCGCACTTCAAGCGCAGCCGCGTGCTCGCCTACATCGCCGATGCCACGGCTGAGCTTCGCACCGCGGGCATCCTCGGCGACGTGCTGATCGAGCCGCCGGGGCGTGCGGCCGTGCGCGTCGTCGCGATGCCGGGGCCCGTGCTCGAGGCCGCGCGCCTGTTTGCCGGGCTCTCGCTCGACGTGCCGCGCGATGCGCGTGTTCAGCTCGCCGCGCTCCAGGCGTTAGGCGTGCATCGCGCGGAGGCCGAGCGGCTGCTCCGGGCCGACCCCGCGCAGGTGTACGAGGTGCTCTGCTACGTGCTCTACGCGCGGCGACACGAGCCCGACGCGATCCGCGATCCCGGCGCCTACGTCCGCCGCGCGGTCACGGAGGGCTACCGCTTCGCCAAGCCGGGCTACCAGGCGTGGCGCGCCGGTGTGCAACGTCGATCGCTCGATCTCGTGCGCGCGCGCGCCGGACGCCCCGCGCCGACGGTCGACGTCGCGCCGGTCGCAGCCCCGGTGGACGCCGAGCCCGCCGCTGACGCGGCCACGTCCATCGCGCTGCCGTCCCCACCCCCTTTGCCGCTCCCGAGTCCGCCCGCGTCCGGCGCCGAGTCGGATGCAGCGGCGCTCTGGGCCGGCGTGGCCGACGAGGTGCGCCGGCGCGTCGGGCCGCGCGAGTTGCGGCTGCTCTGGGTCACGACGCAACTGCACCGCGTCGCCGGGGTGCGGATCGACGGCGCGACCCTCGTCTGCGCCGTGCCCGATCACGAACTGCGGCTCTGGGCCGCGAGCGACGCCGGTCGTACCCTGCTCGGCGCTGCGGTCGCGGCGCTCACCGCGGACGGCGTGACGCGCGTGATCGCCCGCCTGCCAGGCGACGTGGACCGGAGCGTCGACGAGGGCTGACCGGCCCGCCTGTCCGGCGGCCCGGGTGGCGACCCGTACGGCGGCCTGTCCCGCGCGGGCATAGCTTTGCGCCATGCCCCCCGCTCTGCCCGAGCCGACGGCGCCCCGGCGCATCGCCCCGTGGACCCCCACGGTGACGGTCGACAGCGTGCGGGACGCCGTGCGCGACCCGGGTCGACTGGCAGCCGTGCGCGGCACGCAGCTGCTCGACGCGCCGGCGGCGCCCGCCGTCGGACGACTCGTCGCCCTCGCCGCGCGGCTGCTCCGGGCGCCCACGGCGCTGCTCACGATCGTCGACGGCGACCGCGACGTGATCAAGGCCCACGTCGGCATGCCCGACGAGGTGGCCGCGGCCGGCGAGGTGCGCTCCTTTCCCTCGTTCTGCCAGGTCGGCATCGCGCGGCACCACGCGATGCGCGGCCGCCCGACGCCCGTCGCAGGCTTGCCGACGGTCAACACGCCCGGTGCAGGCGCGCTGCTCGTGATCGGTGACGCAGAGAACGACGCGGTGTTCGGCACCGCGTTCGCGGGGATGCCATCGGTGGCGATGGGCGTCCGCGCGTGCGTCACCGCGCCCCTGCTCGACGCCAACGGCCAGGGGGTCGGGTCACTCTGCGTGATCGACTTCGCGACGCGCCAGTGGACGGACGACGAGCTCGCCACGCTCAACGACCTCGCCAACGCGGCCGCGGGCGAGATCGCGCTGCACGCCGTGGTGGCGGAGCTGGCCGGGGCCAACGTGCAGCTGCAGGAACAGGCCACGGAGCTGGAGCTGCAGGCCGAGCAGATGGAGGCGCAGCAGGCCGAGCTCGAGGCCGTGAACGTCGACCTGCAGCACGCGGCGTTGGCGGCGGCCACCGCGAACGCCGCGAAGTCGCAGTTCCTGACGACGATGAGCCACGAGCTGCGCACGCCGCTCAACGCGATCACGGGATACGTGGACCTCATCACGATGGGCATCCGCGGCCCGACGACGCCCGAGCAGCTCGCCGACCTCGCCCGCGTACGCCGCTCCAGCCAGCACCTGCTCGCGCTCATCAACGACATCCTCAACTTCGCCAGGCTCGAGGCCGGGCAGGTCGAGGTCCGCCGCGAGGCCGTCGACCTCCGCGCCACGCTCGCCGACGCAGAGGCGCTCGTCGCGCCGCAGGTGGCCGCCCGCGGGCTCTCGCTCGCGGTGGGCGCGCCCGCGACGCCGGTGTTCGTCGAGGGCGACGCGGAGAAACTGCGACAGATCCTGCTCAACCTGCTGACCAATGCGCTCAAGTTCACCGAGCCCGGCGGACTGATCGAGCTCACCGGCGAGTGGGAGCGCGGGGGCAGCGTGCGCGTGTACGTCCGCGACACCGGCCGCGGCATCCCGCCCGACCAGCTGGAGCGCGTGTTCGAACCGTTCGTGCAGATCGACCGGCACCTCACGCACCAGGCGCAGCAGGGTGTCGGGCTGGGGCTCGCGATCAGCCGCGAGCTCGCCCGCGCGATGGGCGGCGACCTCACCGTCGAGAGCCGCGTCGGAGAGGGCTCGCGCTTCACGCTGGCCCTGCCGCGCACCGTGCCCGCTGCCTAACGTCATTCATGCCCGCAACCGTCACCACGACCGCGTTCGGCACCGCGCCGGACGGGCGCGCCGTCGCCCTCCACACGCTCGACGCCGGCCCGGTCCGCGTGGGCGTCGCGACCTACGGCGGCCACCTCACCGCGATCACCGTTCCCGACCGCGACGGCCGTCCCGCCGACGTCGCGCTCGGCTATGACGACCTCGCCGGCTACGTCGGCGATACGGCCTACTTCGGCGCGCTCGTCGGGCGCTACGCCAACCGCATCGCGCGCGGCCGCTTCACGCTCGACGGCGTCGCCTACACGCTCGCGATCAACAACCCGCCCAACGCGTTGCACGGCGGTGTCGTCGGCTTCAACCGGGTGGTGTGGGACGCCGAGCCGGTCACGGCGGGCGACGCGGCGGGCGTCGTGCTGCGGCACACGAGCCCCGCAGGCGACCAGGGGTACCCGGGCGCGCTCGACGTGCGCGTGACCTACACCGTCACCGCCGACGCGCTCGCGATCGACTACCACGCGGCAGCCGACGCGCCCACGCCGGTCAACCTCACGCAGCACACGTACTGGAACCTCGCC
>DASWUT010000383.1:0-3166 GCA_036401455.1 Gemmatirosa sp.
GATCGCGCCCACGCCTAACGTCGCCGCCCCGGCGATCAGCGCCGCCACGCGCGACGGGCGTGCCGCCGCATGCCGCGCCCGCGCAGCGCCGGTGGCTCGCCCCATCCAGACCGTCGGATGGAGCGCGTTCGGCGGCTCGCCGAAGGCGAGGTCCGTGGCGAGAGCGGCGGCGACGCGCGTCGGTCGAGGCTCCGTCAGACCGTGTTGCCGTCCGAACGTGTCGCGGTCAGAACGTGCGGATCTGGATCGCCGCCGGCCCCGCTCCGACGGCGACGCTGTCGCGCAGCGCGAACGTGCCCGCCGTGTAGACGAACACCTGCGGCGCGAGCGCCGGCGTCGCACTCCCGAAGAACGTCTGGTAGAGCGTGCCGTTGCTCGTCGCCGCGGCGCTCGAGGCACCGCGACACGTGCCCGTCGTGCCGATCGGCGCGCACACCGGGTTGGACGGGCCGCGCACGAACCGGCGCGTCGCCGTGTTCCAGACCAGCGTGCCCCCCGAGAAGCTCGAGATGTACGCCAGGCCGCTCGCGTCGATCGTGATCGCGCCCGGCCCCACGCCCATTCCGGGAATGGTCGCCACGACGGCGAGCGTCGTCGGATTGATGATCGTGAGGCTCCCCGGGTTCACGTAGTCGCCGGTGTTGACGACGTATAGGTTGCCGTCGGGGCCGACGGCGATGTCGGTCGCGTTGGTCCCGCCCGTCTGGACCGTGCCGACGACAGTCATCGTCGCGGGATCGATTGCCGTCACCACCGAAGGACCGGTCGGCGCGTAGTTGGCGTCGAGGAGTCCCGAGACGACGAAGGCGCGCCCGGCCGCGACGGCGACTGCGGTCGGCGAGGTAGCCACGTTCACGGTGGTCGCGATCGCGTCACCCGACTGCCCGGTGCGGATCCGACCGACGAGGTTGCTGTTGGTGTTGGCCGCGATCAGCGTGCTGTCGTCGACCCACGCCGACCCGGTCGCGTTGCCCGACGGGAAGGTGAAGAAGCGGGTCACCGATCCGGCCGCGAGGTCGACCAGCGCGACACTGGCCGCGTCGCCGAGCGGGACGGCCGCGGTGTGGCCGCGGAGCGAGAAGCCGACGGGCGTCACCGTGGTGCTACTGCCTAACGGAACCGTCCGAGTCGTCGTCGGGCTGCCAAGTTGGAACAGCGTGAGGGCGTGGCCGGTCGAATTGACGACGACGCCGATCTCGCGGTCCGTCGACGTGCCGCCGAGGAAGCCGGTGGCGACGGGGCTGGTGACGCGGTCGCTACTGCAGCCGGCGGCGACGAGGAGGAGCGCGGTCGCGGTGGTACGAACGAGAGTGTGCACGACGATGGTGTGAGGGGAAAACTCAGGGACGCACGGCGCCGCGCCGCAGGCGGAGCGCGATGCTCCACGTGCGGCCGGGAAAGGGGTAGTCGATCAGCATCGCGGCCCGCTGATCGAAGAGGTTCTCGACGCCCGCGGTCGCATCGACCGCCCAGCCAGTCATAACGTTAGGCATCGCGAGCGGGACGGCGAGCCGGGCGTCGGTGCGCCAGTACGGCGCGAGCGGGTTGACGGCGTAGCCCGGCACGGTGCGCCGCTCGCCGACGTAGCGCGCGACGACGTCGACGCGCGTCCCCGCGGGGGCGACGCGCGGAACGAGCGCGCCACCCGCGACGCTGGCCGTGGTGCGCGGGCGGTAGACGACCTGCCCGCCGAGCACGGGCCCGGCGTAGGTCACGTCGGCGTGCGCGAGGGTCGCCTGTGCGTCGACGCCTAACGTGGGGAGCGTGGCGCGGAGCGTGCCCTCGCCGCCGGCGCGGTGGACGTCGTAGTTGGTCGGGCTCCAGACGAACCGGTAGTCCGGCATCCAGAGGATCATCCCGTCGACGTTCGCCCGGTACGCGCTGCCCTCCGCGTCGACGCGCGCGGGGCCGACCGGCAGGTCCCGCACGGCGGCGTGCGCCTCCAGCTCGCCGCGTACGCGCTCGGGGCGGAGGTCGGGGTTGGGGCGGACGAGCACGCCCTCGTGGAAGAACTGATCGGCGAGGGTCGGCGAGGCGAACGACGAGCTGATCGACGCGCCCGCCGACACCCGCCCCGCGGCGAGCGCGAGCCCCGCCCGCGGCGAGGCGACCGTGCCCGCGACGAGCGAGTTGCGGTCGAGTCGCACCCCCGCGTCGGCCGACCACTCGACCGGCGCACCGAACGCGCGCCCCGCCGTGTGCGCCGCGCGCAGCGCGCCCCACACCCCGAGCTGCCGCTGGCTCGTCGGCGCGCCCGCGGCCAGCATCGTCGACTCCACGCGGTACAGCCGCCCCTCGGCGCCCAGCTCGGCCGTCGCCGCACCGACCGGAGTGCTGAGCGGTGCGGTCACGCCACCTGACGCGACGGCCGACCGCGCGTCCACGTCGTCGTCGTAGGCCGAACCAAAAGGCGGCGTGGGGTCGGCGAACGCCGCGCGCTCGCGGGCGAGCGAGGCCGTGCCCGTCCACGTGAGGCGCTCACCCGTCCACCGGCCGTCGATCGCCGCGGTCGCGCGGTCGCCCGTCTCGCGCCCGCTGAGCGACGGCTGCACGATCGACCCGACGAGCCCGCGGGCGCTCTCCTGCCACGTGGCGCGCGCGCGCAGCGACCCCTGATCGCCGTCGAGCGCAGAGGTCGCGACGACGTCGGTCACGCGCGAGTCGGCGTTCTCGCGGCGCGCGGTGCCGCCGCCGCGTTCGGCCGGAACGTCGTACGGAAAGTCGCCACGCTCGGTGCGCCGGTCGGCGGTGAGCGACCCGCTGATCCGCCGCGTGCTGCTGTCGGCCGCGCCGACGTCGCGCGTGCCGCCGACGGCGATCGCTACGTCCCGTTCCCCCCACGCGCCGGTGCGCGCCGTGGCCGACGCCTCGCGCTCGGCGCGGCGCGTCTCGACCAGGATCACGCCGCCTAACGCGCGGTCGCCGTAGCGCGACGATCGCGAGCCCGGCAGCACGGTCACGCGCTCGACGGCATCGAGCGAGAGGCGCGACAGGTCGGCGTCGCCGGTGATCGTCGAGTTGAGCGGAACGCCGTCGACGAGCACGAGCACCTCCCCCGCGCTCGACCGGCGGATCGAGACGTGCGCGGGCGCGCCCGGGCCGCCGGCCTGCGTGACGACGACGCCCGGGGTCGCCTGCAGCAGCTCGGCCACGTCGCGCCGGCCCG
>DASWUT010000384.1:0-5867 GCA_036401455.1 Gemmatirosa sp.
CCGTCCCACCCCGGGATGACCTCGCTCAGTACCGACGTGCTCACGCGTGTGCCTCCTGGCGGTCCGGGCCGCCCGCCGCGGGCGCCCGCCCCTGCAAGATACGACGACCGCGGCCGGGCGTCGGCCGCGCTCCACCCGCGCTGCTACAGGAGCCCGCCCTCGGCGAAGCTCGCGTACCGCCCGCGCCCGATGATGATGTGATCGTGCACGGGGATGTCGAGCAGCCGCCCAGCCGCGACGAGTTGGTCCGTGACCGCGCGGTCCTCGACGCTCGGCGTCGGATCGCCGCTCGGGTGATTGTGCACGAGCACCAGCGCCGCCGCCCGCTCCGCGATCGCCTCGCGAAACACCTCACGCGGGTGCACGAGTGATGAGTTGAGGATCCCGCGCGTGACGAGCACGTCGCGCTCCAGCCGGTGCTGCGCATCGAGCACCGCAACGTGGAACTCCTCGACGGCGAGATCCTGCAACCGCGGCGCGTACAGATCATACACGTCACGCGGCGTGCGGATCGGCGCCCCCTCGTCGCGACTCTCCGCCGCGAGACGGCGCCCGAGCTCGAGCGCCGCATGGATCGCCACCGCGCGCGCCGGCCCAACCCCGCGCACCGCCGTCAACGCGGCGACCGGCTGTCCGGCGAGCCGGCGGAGCGACCCCTCGTAGCGCCCGAGCACCGACTGCGCGACGTCGAGCGCCGAACCGCGCCCGGTCCCCGAGCCGACGACGACGGCCAACAATTCGGCGGCGCTCAGCGCATGTGGACCGTGGGCGCGCAGTCGCTCCCGTGGACGTTCGGTGCGCGGCATCTCGCGGATGCGCGCGACCGCGCGCGGCTCGTCGGGCAGGGCGAAGATCGACATCGGCGGGCGTAGGATGGCGGGAACGCACGCCCGGTCGCGTCCGGGCGGCGGTCCACGATCCTACGCCACCGCCGACGTGCGCGGTGACGCGAAATCGCGCGCGGTGGGGCGAATCATTGCACGCGCCCCGGCCCGCGCGACGCCTCCGCGTCAGGCCGTCGGATCAGGGCGGCTGACGGGGCGCACGCCCGGCGGCTCGCTCGGGCCCGTGTCGACCCGATCGCCCGCGGACACGGTCCCGGCCTCCAGATCGCCCTCGCCATCGTAGGTCGCCTCGAGCACGAGCCCATCCCCGTTCGCGCGGTCGGCCGCGTGCATCGCCTCGAGCTCGTCGGCGGGGATGTCCTCCAGGATACCAAACGCGTTGTAGCGCTTCGTCGGGATCTGTGGCGCCGGTGGAATCTCGGGATACCCGCCGCCAAAGCCGCCGCCGAAGTCTTGCGGCCCGTCAAACGAGAGCTGCGCCTTGAGGAAGCGGTCGGTGAACGTGTCCGCGACGTCGTGCATGAGGTCGACGAACATCGTGTACGCCTCCTGCTTGTACTCGACGAGCGGGTCCTTCTGCCCCCACGAGCGGTAGTGGATCGCGGCGCGCAGCTGGTCGAGGTCGTGCAGGTGGTCCTTCCACTTCTCGTCCAACACGTTGAGCATCACGAGCGCGAGCAGCCGCTCACTGAAGCCGACGCCCGCCTCGTCCTGCACCTCGTCGAGTTCGGCGAGCTTGCGATCGTACGCGTCCAGGCCGGCTGTCCGCGCATACTCCTGCGCATCGGCCACCGACGCCGGCCGCTCGGCCTCCGCGCCGTCCTCGCGCGCCTCGAACTCGGGGACGGTGACGAGGTAGTGCATGAGCAGCTCCTGGCGGAGCAGTGCCGGATCCCACGAATCCGGGTTCTCCGGATCGAACTCGCCTAACGCCGTCTCCACGCGCCGGGCGAGCGCGCGCTCGACCATCTTGCGCGACTCGCCCTTGAGTTCCTCGCCGCCCTCGAGCGCGAACGAGCGCAGCGAGTAGACGACCTCGCGCTGCTGGTTCATCACGTCGTCGTACTCGAGCAGCCGCTTGCGGCTCTGGAAGTTCTGCAGCTCGACCCGCTTCTGCGCGCCCTCGATCGAGCGCGTGATCATCGGGTGTGTGAGCACCTCGCCTTCCTGCGCGCCGAGTCGGTCCATGAGCCGCGCGATGCGGTCGGAGCCGAAGAGGCGCATGAGGTCGTCCTCGAGCGAGAGGAAGAACTGCGATGCGCCGGGGTCGCCCTGGCGTCCCGCACGTCCACGCAGCTGGCGGTCGATGCGCCGGCTCTCGTGTCGCTCCGAGCCAATGATGTGCAGGCCGCCGACCTCGGTCACGGGCACGTCCTTCCCGTCGAGGTCCTTCACCACGCTCGGACGCGGGTCGGTGACGCCCGCGCCGAGTTTGATGTCGGTGCCACGGCCGGCCATGTTGGTCGCGATCGTGATCGCGCCGGGCTGCCCCACCTGCGCGACGATCTCCGCCTCGCGCTCGTTCTGCTTGGCGTTGAGTACCTCGTGCTTGAGCCCCGCGCCGCGGAACAGCCGCGACAGCGTCTCGCTCGCCTCGACGCTCGTCGTACCGACGAGCACGGGCAGGCCGATGTCGTGCAGTCGCCGCGTCTCCTCGACGATCGCCTGATACTTCTCGCGACGCGTCTTGTAGATGTAGTCCTGGCGATCGTCGCGGACGATGTCGCGGTTGGTCGGAATGACCGCGACGCCGAGCTTGTAGATCTCGTGGAACTCGTTCTCCTCCGTCTCGGCCGTGCCCGTCATGCCGGCGAGCTTCTCGTAGAGGCGGAAGTAGTTCTGGATCGTGATCGTGGCGAGCGTCTGCGTCTCGCCCTTGACCTGCACGCGCTCCTTGGCCTCGACCGCCTGGTGCAGCCCCTCGCTCCAACGACGGCCGGGCATCGTGCGGCCCGTGAACTCGTCGACGATGAGCACCTGCCCGTCGGTGACGACGTAGTTCACGTCCTTCTCGTACAGGGCGTACGCGCGCAACAGCTGGTGCACGACGTGGAGCGTCTCGCTCTTGCGCGCGTACTCCATCTCGACCGCGCGGCGCGCCTCGAGCTTCTCGGCCGGCTCCATGTCGGGCTCGTGCTCGATGCGATGCACCTCGAGCGAGATGTCCGGCAGCACGAACTGCTCGTGATCGTCGGGCGCGAGGGCGTCGACGCCGCGGTCCGTCAGGTGCACCGTGTGCCCGCGTTCGTCGAGCACGTAGAGCAGGTCGTCCTCGAGGTCGCGAAACTGCTGCTTGCTCGCCGGCAGCTTGCGGTCGGCGATGTGGTCGAGCTCCATCCGCTGCACGAGCTGCTGCACGCCCTCGCCCTGCATCACCTTCATCAGGCGCTTGTTCTTGGGTGCGCCTAACCGCGCCTTGTAGAGCACGAGCGCCGCGCTCGCGGTGTCCTTTGCAGCGAGCGCGCGCTCGCCTTCGCCGACGAGCACGTTGGCGAGCTCGTTCTGCTTGCGCACGAGGCGCGCGACCTTGTCGTTGTGCTCCGCGTAGAGCACGTCGCCGTCGTTGCCGACCGGACCCGAGATGATGAGCGGGGTGCGCGCCTCGTCGATGAGCACCGAGTCGACCTCGTCGACGATCGCGTACCAGTGCGGGCGCTGCACCTTCTGCTCGAGCGCCGTCACCATGTTGTCGCGCAGATAGTCGAAGCCGAACTCGTTGTTGGTGCCGTACGTGATGTCGCGCTCGTACGCGTCGCGGCGCTCGGACGTCCCCGGCTCGGTGTCGTCGATGCAGCCGACGGTGAGGCCGAGGTAGTTGAAGAGGTGCGACATCCACTGCGAGTCACGGCGCGCCAGGTACGGGTTGACCGTGACGAGGTGTGCACCGCGGCCGGCGAGCGCGTTGAGGTACAGCGGCAGCGTCGCGACGAGGGTCTTGCCCTCGCCGGTCGCCATCTCCGCGATCTTCCCGTCGTGCAGCTGGAATCCGCCGATGAGCTGCACGTCGTAGTGCACCATGTCCCACGCGAACTCGCGCCCGGTCACGCGGACGGTGCTCCCGCACAGGCGGCGAGCCGCTTCGCGCACCGTCGCGAACGCCTCGGGGAGGACCTCGTCGAGTACCTCGCCGATGGTGTCGTGCAACTCGCGCTCTGCGCCGCCGCGCCCGTCGGCGCCCGAGAGCGCCGTGTCGATCGCCTCGCGCTCGGCGGCGTCGGCGGTGGCGTGCTTCGACGCCTTCAGCTCCGCGACGCGCGCCTCGAGCTCCGCGGTGCGCTCCTGCAGCATGCCGCGAAACTTCGCCGTCTGCGAGCGCAGCTCCGCGTCCGACACACCCTGCAGCCGCTCGTACTCGCGGTTGATTTCGTCGACGATCGGCTGAACACGGCGGCGCTCCCGGTCGTGCCGGGTGCCGAAAACGCGGTTGACGAGTGACTTGAGCATCGGATCTCCTGACGGAACGCTGCGGCCGCAGCGCGGGCGGACGGTCCTACTGATACAACCCGGCGTCGCGAATGATCGCTGCAACGCCGTCGGGGACGAACCCGCGCACCGACCGACCGGCCGCGACGCGGTCGCGCACCTCGGTCGACGACAGGTCGATGCGGCGGGTGGACAGCAGGCGAGGCGGCCCACCCGGGAAATCCGGAGGGACCGCCACGGGGACGAAGCCCGCCGCGTCCACGGCGCGGACGAGCACGACGAGCGTCGCCAGCGCCCGAACACGCAACGGATCGCGCCACCGATCGAACGTCCCGAGCACGTCGGCGCCGACGAGCAGCGTCCGGTGCGCGTCGGGCCAGCGCGCGGCCAGGTGTTCCAGCGTATTGACCGTGTATGATAACCCGCCGCGATCGATTTCCAGCGCGTCCACCGCGAAGCGTGGATCGTCGCCGACGAGCGCTTCGACCATCGCGACGCGGAGCGCGGCGGACGCCGGGCGCCGCGCCGGGTGCTTCAGCGGCTGAGTCGCCGCAGGGATGAACAGCAGGCGATCGAGGGCGAGCGTTTCGATTGCGTCCGACGCGGCGAGCAGATGCCCGACGTGTGGGGGATCGAAGCTGCCGCCGAAAATCCCGACCCGGAACGGCGCGGCGCGCCGGCCAGCATCAGGGTCGGCCGCCGCCACCCGCGCTCGCCGGCGACTCCGACGCCTGGGGCACCGGCGCCGGCGGACGCGTCGGCGCGGCCGGCGGTCCGGCCGGTGTCGTCGGGGCGGACGTGCCCGACGCCGTCGCCCCGGCCGCGGGGGTGCTCGGGGCGGCGGTTCCAGTTGCACCGCCGGTTGCACCGCCGGTCGCTGCCGTGGTCGCTGGCGCGATCGCGCACGTCTGGCGAACCTCGACGTCGGCCGGATACGTGCGCCGCATGTCCGTGCACGCCTCGGCGATCTCTTCCTTGTAGTTGATCGCCTTGTACGACTGCACCATCCGCAGGTACGCCATCCGTGCCGCCGGTGTCCCGGGGTACAGGCGGACGACGTCCTTGAAGTAGATCAGCGCCGGATCGTACGCCTTGCGCCGGAGATAGTGCATCCCGGTCTCCAGATCCTTCGCCGCGAACATCTGATTCACGTCGGCGACCGCCTTCGTCGCGTCCGGCACACGCGGAGAATCGGGGTAGAGCTGCAGCAGTTGGCGGAACGTCGCGAGCGCCGTCTGCCCGTACTGTGGATCCAGCGACGGCTTGTCCCAGAGCTTCTGGTACTCGCGTCCCTCCTGGAACAGCGCTTCTGGGGCGAGTGAGTCGTCGGGGAACGCGTCCTGAATGCGCGCGTAGGCCTGCGCGGCGAGCAGGTGTTCGCCCTGCTTGCCATGCGCCTGCCCCTGCGCGAAGTAGACGCGCGGCAGGAGCGTGTCCCGCGCGGGGAGCTGCGAGGCGAGCCGGTCGTACCCGGCGAGCGCGTCGCCCCACTTGTGGCGCTGCATGCGCTGGCCCGCGGCGCGGTACAGGTCCACCGGATTGGTGTACTTCGCCGCCTCGAACCCCGGCGCGCAGGCCGCGGCGAGCCCAAGCACGGCG
>DASWUT010000385.1:0-2380 GCA_036401455.1 Gemmatirosa sp.
GTCGGCGTCGCGGACGACGAGGGACGCCCGCTCCCACCCGGCGTCGCGGGAGAGCTCGTCTGCACCCGCCCCTTCCCGAGCATGCCCGTCGCGTTCTGGGACGACCCCGACGGCGCGCGGTACCGCGCCGCGTACTTCGAGCAGATCCCCGGCGTCTGGCGCCACGGTGACTGGGCGGAGTTGACCGCGCACGAGACCGCCCACGGCGCGCAGCGCGGCCTCGTCATCCACGGCCGCAGCGATGCGACGCTCAACCCCGGCGGCGTCCGCATCGGTACGGCCGAGCTGTACCGCCAGGCCGAGCACGTGGCCGGCGTGCTCGAGGCCCTCGCCGTCGAGCAGCAGCTCGGCGCCGGCTCGGCGCGCACGTCGCGCCTCGTGCTGTTCGTCCGCCTGGCCGACGCCGTCGAGATGACGCCCACGTTAGGCGACGCGATCCGCGCCCGCATCCGCGACCGGCTCACGGCGCACCACGTGCCCCGCGTGATCCTTGCCGTGCCCGACCTCCCCCGCACGCGCAATGGCAAGCTGAGCGAGCTCGCCGCGCGCGACGCCGTGCACGGCCGCCCCATCCGTAACACCGGCGCCCTCGCCAACCCCGAGGCGCTCGAGCACTTTCGCAACCGGCCCGAGCTGCGCGGCGCGTGATCCGCGCGCGGCCCAACGCGCGCCGTCCGCAGCACCGATGCTGCACCGCCCACCCGCGCACGAGCACCCCGGCTACGTTAGGCCGCACCGCTGGCGTGCACGCCCGGCACTGGATACCCTGCGGCCACCGGGTCCGCACGCGCGTGGACCCGGATCACGCCGGCGGGATGCGTTAGGCACTCCGCGGCACCCCCACGCGCCAGACGCTTCCAGATGCGCAGTTCGTTCGTCCCGGGCGCCGCGCTCGTCGCCCTCGCCGCGCTCGCCGGCGCGGCCCCGACCGCCGACGCCCAGATCACCCCGGGCAGCACCTTCACGTTCACCGGCACCGCCGACGCGACCGACATCGGCCTCGGCGGCGTCTTCCTCGACTTCACCAAGCACGTCACCGCGGCGCCGACCGGCAACACCGGCACCTTCGCGTCGCTCAACCGGCACGGCAACGGCCCGCAGGGGAACATCGCCGACGTCCGCGTCGGCAACGGCCCCGAGCCGATCGACCGCTTCCTCACCATCGGGCCGTACAAGTTCAGCCTGGCCGCCCTTCCCGTCGGGCGCTACGGGCAGGCCGCGTGCTACGACACGACGTTCGCCGTCGGCCAGACGTGCACCCCGTACCAGTCGGTCCAGGGGCAGCCCACGATCAACGCCGGCCTCTCGCCTTTCTACGTCGCCAACGTCTCCGCGAACCCCGACGGCTCGCTCAACTCGACGGCCGCGTTCGACCTGACCGGGACCGTCACGGGCCCCGGCGGCGCGACGTCGAGCTTCTTCGGGACGATCGCTGCCAGCTTCATCGGCCTTCCGTACCAGGTCGTCCTCTACACGCTCGAGCAGCAGGGTCTGCAGGGCCTCACCTTCACCGGCACGTTCACCGCCGGCGCCCCGCTCTCCGGCAAGTTCGCCAGCAGTTCCACCGGTACCTCCGGTGTCGTCGCCTCCGCGACCGTCACCCCCGAGCCCGCGAGCGCCGCGCTCCTCGGCGTCGGACTCCTCGGCGCGGCCGGCGTCGCGCGCCGCCGCCGCACCGCGCGCGGCGCGTAGGCCGCGCGTAGGCCGCGCGTAGGCCGAAGCCAGAGGACGCCCAGAGGGCGCCCAGGGGTGGTGTCGCACGACTTACACGCCGCGCGACACCGCCTCCCACAACCCGTTCAGGTACGCCGCGCCTAACGCGCGGTCGTACAGCCCGTACCCCGGCCGCCCCGCCTCGCCCCAGATCATCCGGCCATGGTCCGGCCGCGCGGGGCCCGCGAACCCCACCGCGTGCAGCGCCCGCAGCACCGCCAGCATGTCCACCCGCCCGTACGCCGACGGGTGCGGGCACTCGCGGAACGCCCGCGCGCCAGGCGCCCCACCGCCGTCGACCACCACGTTCCGGCAGTGCGCGAAGTGCACCCGCGCCCCGAGCCGCCGCACCACGCCCGGCAGGTCCTCCGTCGCGTCCGCGCCTAACGACCCCGTGCAGAACGTCACCCCGTTCGCCGGATGGTCCACCAGCCGCGTCACGCGCTCCAGCGCCGCCCCGCTCGTCACCACCCGCGGCAGCCCGAAGATCGGCCACGGCGGGTCGTCCGGGTGGATCGCCAGCCGCACCCCCGCCGCCGCCGCCGCCGGCACCACCCGCTCCAGGAAGTACGCGAGGTGGTCCCACAGCCGCTCCGCCGGCACCAGGCGGTACGCCGCGAGCAGCGCGGCCAGTTCGCCCGCCGTGTACGCCGCCCCCCACCCCGGC
>DASWUT010000386.1:0-4250 GCA_036401455.1 Gemmatirosa sp.
GACGGCCAGCGCCGCGCGCCGGCTGGCCGGCGGTGGCGGCGAGCCGCCGCGCCCGCCCGACGTGCTCGTCATCGACGATGACCCGGACGCGCGCCGCATCACCGCGCAGGTGCTGCGCGGTGAGGGCGCGACGGTGCGCGAGGCGGGCGACGGCGAGGCCGGGCTGGCAGCGATGCGCCGCCAACGGCCCGACGTGGCGGTCGTCGATCTGATGATGCCCGTGCTCGACGGCTTCGGCGTGCTCGCCGCGATGCGCGCCGACGTGCGCCTGCGCGGCGTGCCGGTCGTGGTGCTGACGACCAAGGCGCTCACCCCGCCCGAGCGCGACTACCTCGCGCGGACCGCCGAGCGCGTGCTGGAAAAGGGCGAGTACCGACTGAGCGACGTCGCGACGCTCATCCTGCGCGCGGCGACCCGGCGTTAGGCCGCGCGTCACCGGCTGGAGGCCGGTCTGGAGGCCCGCCCGGAGGCGCCGCGCTCCGCCCCGCGCGGCACTCTGCGCAGGTCACGGGACGGCGGAACTCGTGCACCATCCGCATCAGCCACGAGCCGTGCAGGTGACGCGCACAGAGGATGCGGCGGCACTGCTCGCACGTGCCGCCGGTCATGAGGTCGAACGCCGCCCCGCACGCGTCGCAGTCGAGGCGAAGGTCCGTGGGGCGCAGAACGCGCAGCTTTTCCATGTGTCGTGGTACCCCGTGGCGCGCTCAGCGCACCCTCAGCGCATCGCGTTCTGCGCCTCGGCCGCCTCGATGCGCGACATCACCGTCTCGGGTCGCACGTCCTCGGCGAGCTCGTCGATTTCCGGGTTCCTCGCCTCGTCGACTTCCATCTTCGCCGCCATGCCGCGCACGAGCCGGATCAGTTCGGTGACCTCGTGCTCGGCGAGCAACGACACCTGTAGGTCGAGGTCAGCGCGCTTGTCGGAGAGCGTCTGCATACGGTTCTGCGAGATGAGAACGAACGTGCTGAGGAAGATCGCTTCGACGCTCGCCTCCATCGCGAGCACGGTGAACCCCTTGTCGAAGTCCTTGAGCCTCGCCAGGCCGGGCAGCCATCCGAGGTTGGTGAGAATCCACGCGCCGTAGATGGCGAGGTGGATGTAGACAAACACCATGCTGCCCGTGAAACGCGTGATCGCGTCGGCAACGCGGTCCTGCGCGCGACGGCGCTTGTCCTCCTGCTTCCGCTGCTCCAGCAGGGCGGCGATGTTGCGCTCGACGACGCGGGCAAACGGACCCTGGTCCGGGCGCGGCTTGGCGCGGCGATCGTGGGCGTTGGTCGACATGAGAAACGGGGCTCGGCGGAACGACATGGAAAGTATCAACGGCGCGAACCGCCTTCGCTCGATCCTCGGCGGATCGGCTGGCAACCTCGTCGAGTGGTATGACTGGTACACATACTCGGCGTGCTCGCTGTACTTCGCCCCGATCATCTTCCCGCCAGCGAGTCCGACCGCCCATCTGCTCGACGCTGCGGCCGTGTTCGCCGTGGGCTTCTTCATGCGCCCGGTTGGCGGCTGGCTGCTCGGGCGCTACGGCGACCGACACGGGCGGCGCGCGGCCCTGACGCGCTCGGTGCTGTTCATGGGTGCGGGCTCGCTCGCCGTCGCGCTCACGCCGAGCTACGCGCGGGCCGGCGTGGTAGCACCCGCGCTCCTCGTCGGCGCGCGACTGCTGCAGGGGCTCAGTGTGGGCGGCGAGTACGGCGCGAGCGCGACCTATCTGAGTGAGATGGCCGGCGCTCGCCACCGCGGCTTCTGGTCGAGTTTTCAGTATGTGACGCTCATTGCCGGGCAGCTACTCGCGCTCGCCGTGCTGCTCGTCTTGCAGCGAGCGTTGAGCCCGGCACAGCTCGCCGCCTGGGGATGGCGCGTGCCGTTCGTGTTAGGCGCCGGCGCCGCGCTCGCCGTGCGTGTGCTGCGCGGACGCCTGGACGAGACGCCGGCGTTCGCGGGCGCGGGGGCGCCCCCGCGCGCACCGCTCCGCGCTCTCGCCGCGCATCCGCGCGCGGTTGCGACGGTCGTCGGGCTCACGGCCGGCGGAACGGTCGCGTTCTACACCTTCACGACGTACGCGCAGAAGTTCCTCGTCAACAGCGCGGGGTGGACCTCCGCGGCGGCGACGCGCATCTCGGCGGCGTCGCTCATCGCCTTCGCGCTCGCGCAGCCCGCGGTGGGCGCGCTCTCCGACGGCGTCGGGCGCCGGCCGGTCCTCGTCGCGTTCGGCGTGCTCGGCGCGATCGCGACGGTGCCGCTGTTGATCGCGTTAGGCACTCGCGGCGTCGGTGAGGGGCGCGCATTCGCGCTGCTCGTCGCCGCGCTGCTCATCGTCAGCGGCTACACGGCGGTCAACGCGGTCGTCAAGGCGGAGCTGTTCCCCGTCGAGGTGCGCGCGCTCGGCGTCGGCTTTCCGTACGCGGTGGCGGTCTCGCTATTTGGCGGCACCGCCGAGTACCTCGCGCTCTGGGCGCGAAAGGCCGGGCACGAGCGCTGGTACTTCTGGTACGTCGCCGTCTGCGTCGCGGCCTCGCTCGTCGTGTACCTGCGCATGCCCGAGACGCGCGACCGCGGGACGCTCGCCGGCTGACGGCCCATCCGTTAGGCCGCCAGCCCGGAGTCCGAACGCGTCGGCGATGAGCGCGTACGACCGGCGCCGCGCGTCGAGGTCGTGCGCGATGGTCACGACGAATACCTCGTCCGCCCCGTAGGCGCGCGCGACGGCCTCGATCCCTGCCCGCACCGTCGCGGGGCTGCCGACGACGGTCCGCCGCCCGGCGGGCAACGCGCCGCGGGTGCGTTCGGTCGCGAGAAAGCGCTCGGCCCGTTCGACGGTCGGCACGGCGATCAGTTCGCCGCGTCGCAACAGGGTGAACATCATCCGCCCGCTCGTCGCGAGCCGCTCGGCCTCGGCATCGTTCTCCGCGCACAGCGCCCACACGCAGACGGCGACGTGCGGCCGCTCCTGCGCGACCTCGCGCCCCGGGCGCCCGACCGCGGGAACGAACGAGTCACGGTAGCGCCGCGCGATCTCCGCGCCGTGCGGATTGATGAAGTCGGCGAACGCGTACGGCAGGCCGAGTTCGGCGGCCCAGATCCCACTCTGTGGCGACGAACCGAGGAGCCAGGGAGTGGGCGATTCGGGAAGCCCGGGGAGCGTGTCGGCGAGGTGCGAGAACCCGTGCTCCGGGGGGAGGGTCCCGTCGAGGTAGCCGAGTAGCTCGACGAGCTGCTGCGGAAAATCGTCGGGGGAGCTGGTCCGGCGGTCGCGCTGTAGGGCGAACGCGGTCCCGGCATCGGTCCCGGCGGCCCGGCCGAGTCCGAGGTCGATCCGCCCCGGAAACAGCCCGGCGAGCGTGCTGAACACCTCCGCGACCTTGAACGGGCTGTAGTGCGGCAGCATCACCCCGCCGCTGCCAACCCGCAGGCGCGACGTGGCGCTCGCGATGGCGGCGATGAGCACTTCGGGGGTCGCGCCGGCGAGGCCGGGAGTTCCGTGGTGCTCGGCGACCCAAAACCGGGAATAGCCGAGCGCTTCCGCGTCGCGGGCGAGGGCGACGGAGGAGTGCAGGGAGGAGGAACCGGTCAGGCCCTCGGGAAGGGGAGATTGGTCGAGGAGGCTGAGGAGCATGGGGGTGGTACGCCGGAGGGGCGCGCCGGATCCGTCCCGCTTTATCCGTCGCGCCTCGTCCGTTCCGTTTCTGGCTCGTTTCATCCGTCCCGCTCCATCCGGTCCGAGGTGGTCCGCCGTATCCGTCGTCGCCGTTAGGCAGGTAGCGGAATCGGAAGAGGCTGTTGGCTGGGGCGGGCGGGACTGGAAGCTCGGAGACCCGGTGGTGCAGACTCGGATACTGCGACGGGTGGAGCGGGACGTTGGGGGGCGTGTACGTCGGACGACGCAGCGGGACGTGCGAGATGGCGCGGGACAGGAACCGCGGACGGAGAGGGGCGCGGACGAAGACCCGCGGGACGGAACGCGCGGCCGGTCGGGGCCTCAGGGCGACACGGGACCCGCGCGGGCGTGCACGGGACAGGCGCGACGGACAGGGCGCGACAGGGGAGGGCGGGACGGCGCGGGCGCGACGGACGAAGCGGGACGGGTGACGCGGGGGCGGGACGGGACCAGCGAGCACGGGTGCGGCGCACGGCGGGACGGATCCGGCGACCACCCCTCGCCGTCTCCGCCCCGCTCGCGCCCTGCCCGGCCGGGCGCTCCGTTCCGCCGTTCGGGGTGGTCGCCCCACTCCGTCCG
>DASWUT010000387.1:0-9524 GCA_036401455.1 Gemmatirosa sp.
GAGGCCGAGCGGCGCGCCGCGACCGCGGGGCGCGGCGGGTCGGCCGAGGTGCTCCTCGCCGACCTCTCGCGCCAGGCCGACGTGCGCCGCCTGGCTGATGAGGTGCGCGCGCGCGCGCCGCGACTCGACGTGCTCGTCAACAACGCGGGCGCGCTGTTCGACACGCGCCAGCTCACCGTCGACGGCATCGAGGCGACGCTCGCACTCAACCACGTCGCCTACTTCCTGCTCACGACGCTGCTCCTCGATCCGCTGCGCGCGGCGGCCGCGGCGACCGGCGATGCGCGCGTGGTCGTCGTCGCGTCCGATGCCCACCAGGCCATCCGCACCCTGCCGCTCGACGATCTGCAGCTCGCGCGCGGCTGGTCGCCGATGCGCGCGTACTCGCTCAGCAAACTGGCGAACGTGATGTTCGCCTACGCGCTCGCGCGCCGGCTGGCCGGCACGGGCGTGACCGCGAACGCGCTCCACCCGGGCGTGATCGCGAGCGGGTTCGGCGTGCAGGCGGGCGGGCTCTCGGGTGCGCTGTTCCGGCTCGGGCGGCCGTTCATGACGAGCCCGGCAAAGGGCGCGCGGACGAGCGTGTTCGTCGCGTCGGATCCGGCGATCCGGGGCGCGACGGGCGGGTACTACAAGAAGGCGCGCCTGTCGCGGTCGTCGGGACCGAGCTACGACGTGGCGGCGCAGGACGCCCTGTGGGCGGCGACCGAGCGGATGGTCGGCGGTTGAGTGCTGGCACCGCGCCGGTCGCGAGTCGCTGAGTCCGCGCCCGGCGGCGTGTCCTCCCGATCGGCTTCCATCTCTCTGAACCACCTATGAGCACCACCCCGACCCCCTGCGACGTCCTCATCCTCGGCGGCGGCCCGGGCGGCTACGTCGCCGCGATCCGCGCCGCGCAGCTCGGTCTGCAGGTCGTCTGCGTCGAGAGCGACCGGACGTTAGGCGGCACCTGCGTCAACGTCGGCTGCATTCCCAGCAAGGCGCTCCTCCAGTCGAGCGAGCACTACGAGTTCGCCCGCCTGCACGCGGCCGAGCACGGCGTCACCTACGACGGCGTGACGTTCGACCTGGGCGCGATGATGAAGCGCAAGGACGACGTCGTCGGCGCGAACACGAAGGGTGTCGAGTTCCTCTTCAAGAAGAACAAGGTCACCTGGGCCAAGGGCGAGGGAACGCTCGTCACGGCCGGCGAGGGTCGCAACCGCGTCGACGTGCGTGGCCACGATGGCACGACCACGACCTACACGCCGGCCAACGTCATCATCGCCACGGGCTCGGTCTCGTCGGAGCTACCGTTCCTGCGGTTCGACGAGGAGCGCGTGCTGTCGAACATCGGCGCGCTCAAGATTCCCGAAGTGCCGGGCCGCCTGCTCGTGATCGGCGGCGGCGTGATCGGGCTGGAGCTCGGCTCGGTGTGGCGCCGCCTCGGCGCGACGGTCACCGTCGTCGAGCTCGCGCCGACGATCCTCCCCGGCAACGACGAGGACGTCGTGAAGGAAGCGACGCGCGTCTTCACGAAGCAGGGGCTGATCCTCAGGACCGGCGTGCGCGTGACCGGCGCCGAGCGCGCGGGCGACGTCGTGCGCGTGACGGTCGAGAAGGACGGCACGCCCGAGGTGCTCGAGGCCGACTACGCGCTCGTCTCGGTCGGGCGGCGCCCCGCGCTGCGCGGCGTCGACGCGACGGCGCTCGGCCTCGCGTTAGGCAAGCGCGGCGAGGTGCTCGCCGACGCCCAGATGCGCACCAACATCCCGACCGTCTACGCGATCGGCGACGTCGTCGGCGGTAAGCTGCTCGCGCACAAGGCGGAGGAAGAGGGCACCGTCGCGGCCGAGGTGATCGCGGGCAAGCCGGTGCACATGGGCTACCACTCGATGCCGAGCGTGGTCTACACCTGGCCCGAGATCGCGTCGGTCGGTTACGCGGAGCACGAGGTCAAGGCCGAGGGGCGCCCGTACAAGGTCGGTAAGTTCCCCTTCTCGGCCAACGGCCGCGCGCGCACGATGGCCGAGACCACGGGTTTCGTGAAGTTCATCGCCGACGCCGAGACGGACGAACTGCTCGGCTGCCACATGATCGGCGCGAACGCGAGCGACCTGATCGCCGAGGTGGTGCTGGCGTTCGAGTACCGGGGGGCGAGCGAGGACGTCGGGATCACGGTACACGCGCACCCGACGCTGAGCGAGACAGTGAAAGAAGCCGCGCTCGCGACGTTAGGCCGCGCGATTCACATCTAGAGTTCGGCGCCGGGAGGGCAACGGCTTGGACGGGATTGACGGGATTCTGGGGATTGGGCTCGTGCGGGACGGTCCGTCCTGGCAGCCCCCAAAAGGCCTTTCGTCCTGCCACGAAGGACTAACACCGCGGGAGCCCAATCCCCAGACTCCGGTCAATCCCGTCTCAAGCTCTTGCCCTTCCCGCGCCTGCCTGACAGCTGCGGTCGCCAGGCGCACCCGCCCGCTCAGCGGTTGCGCTGCTGCAGCCAGGCGTAGGCGGGGCGGGTGGACGCCCCATCGGCGCGGACGATGCCGAATCCGTAGTTGGTGTGGTCGAAGAGGACGTACCCGATCATTCGCGCATACAGCCCCGTCGCGTCGTTGCCGGTCGCGAGGTCGGCCCACTCCTTCTGCTGTTCGGCGTCCCACCGGCCGGGCGCGGTCATCCGGTACGCCGCGCGCAGGTTGGCGCTGTCGACGCCGAACTCGGTGAGCCACATCGGCCGCGCGTCGCCGTGCGCGCGCATCGCCGTGCGCACCAGCGTCCCGCGCCCGCGGGCCGCGATCGCGATCGGGATCCCGTACGCGTGCACGGCCATCACGTCGAACGGCCCCTGCCCCGCGTAGATCCCGTTCACGAACGGCACGAGGCTGTCGCCCGCAAGTCCACCGACGACGACGCGCGCCCGCGGGTTGGCCTGCCTGATGCGCGGCGTCGCGAGCTGCAGCATCGCGGCGTAGTTCCGCCCCTGTTCGGTGAACGAGACGGCGTGCCAGCCGAAGACGTCCGTCCAGCCGGCGTCCTGCTCGTTCCAGAGCTGCCAGTTGGTCACCTGCGGGAACTGACGCGCGCGGTCGCCGACGAACGCGGCGTAGTCGCGGTAGACCTGCACGCGCGTGGCGTAGCTGCTCCCGACGGGCGGTTCGTGGACGACGACCGTGATCTCGAACCCGGCGGCCGCGAGCTGCTGGATACCCGCAGCGAAGCGCGCCGGGTACGCGGGATCGCTCTGCCACAGCTTCCAATAGAGCGTCGTCTTCACGTGCCGCACGTTCGCGGCGCGCAACAGCGAGATCGAGCGCGCGTCGAGGTCGTGCGTGATGAGGCCAAGCCGCCGATCGGGCGCACTGCCCTGCGCGCCGAGGCGCACCGCCGCGAAAAGTAGGACGACCGCCGCGCCGAGCGGGCGAAGCGAGCCGCGGCGGGTGGGGCGCAGCGCGGTGAGTTGGAGGTGTCGCATCATCTGGCGCTCGCATGCAAACTCGCGCCCGCGCACGACGAAACGGGGGCAGCTCGCGAAGAGCTGCCCCCGTTCGTCGTACCGGTCGGCGTACGGCCGGCTTACTTGCCGAAGAGCTTCTTGACCTTGTCCATGACGCCGTCGCCCTTGGGCTCCGTGTCGGGGATCGCGGCCATGAGGCGCTCGAGCACGGGCGCGGGGGTGACCATGCGGCCGCGCCGCTCGGTCTCGCCCTGCACCTTGGCCCACAGCGCGACGTCCTGCGGCGCCGTGCGGCGCGCCTCGGCCTCGGTGCTCTCACCGTCGAGCCACTGCTGGACGACGGGCGCCGGGTGCCCGCTCAGGGCGGCGGCGTCGGTGTCGGTGGCCGTCTCGGGCCGGGGGGCGATCGTGGGGGCCACTCCGGCGTCGGGGCGGCGGGTGCGCTCCTGCTCGGAGCGCAGCGGATCAGGGGTCATGTCCGTCATCAGGCGTACTTCTCCTCCAGGATGGCGTGCAGCGCCTCGCGCGCGCGGTGGACGCGCATCTTGAGGGCACCGACGGTGGTGCCGAGCATGTCGCTCATCTCCTCGTACGACCGCCCCTCGACGTGCTTCATGACGAAAGCCTCGCGCAGGCTCGCGTTGAGCGTGGCCAGCGCGCGGTCCAGGTCGATCCGCAACTCGCTGCGGTCGAGGTCCTCGTCGGGGGTCGCGTAGCTCGACGGCTGGTCATCCTCTTCGTAGCTGACGTGGGTGCGTCGGATGTTCTTCAGCCAATCCTTGCACCCATTTGCCACGATCCGGAAGAGCCACGCATCGAACCGCCCGCGCACCTCGGCGAGGTGGTGGTACGCCTTGATGAACGACTGCTGCAGGATGTCTTCCGCGACGTCCGGACTGCCGGTCATCCCCAGCGCGTGCCGGTACAGCGGATCGCTATAGCGGTGGATGAGGACCGAGAACGCGTCGCGGTCGCCCGCGAGCACGCTCGTGATGACCTGTTGGTCCGCGTCGGAGGGGTCGAGATTCGCCCCAGGAACCGTGGTGGTGGACACGGCCAAGAGACTAATCCTCCGGCGCGGCGCCCGACAGGCCAGCGTAACGCCAGAATGGCCGGTCGAACGGAATCGCGGTGCGACGTTCGGAGGAGGGACGAGGGTCGGGGGGGGAGGTAACGCCGCAGTTACGGCGTTTTCACGCGCTGTGCGGCATCAATGTGACCCACGACACCGGCCGCGTCCGCCGCGAACGCGCCCCACCCCCGGGCGCGCACGCGCGCCCCATCGGCATCGAGGGTAGGGGGCGGAAGACGGACCGTGCCCGGCACACTGGGCGCGACGCCGGTGAGCGGCGACGCGTCGACGGCGGTGAGCGTTTCGAGCACTGTCCGTACGAGCCCGGCCGGCACACCGGCGGCGTCGAACCGCGCGAGCCACTCGACCGCGGGCCGTCGGGCGAGGCGCTCTGCGACGGCGGCGACGACCTCCACACGGTGCGTGACGCGCCCGGCGTTGGTGGCGAGGCGGGGGTCGTCGCCCAGGTCGGCGCGGCCGAGGACGCGGGCGCAGGCGCGCCACTGGGCGTCGTTGCCGACGGCGAGCACGAGGGCGCGGTCCGCCGCATCGAACAGCTGGTACGGAACGAGGTTGGGGTGCGCGTTCCCCCAACGCCCCGCATCCTGCCCCGAGACGAGCGCGTTCTGCGCGACGTTGACGAGGGCGGCTGCCGCGCTCGCGGCGAGTGAGACGTGCAGGTGGCGCGCGGCGACGGGCAGGAGGTCGCGGCCGCGCGCGACGAGGGCGGCGAGGATGGCGATCGCGGCGTCCTTGCCCGTGACGACGTCGACGAACGCGACGCCGGCCCGCATCGGCGCGCCGGCGGGCTCGCCGTTGATCGCCATCCACCCGCACTCGGCCTGCACGACGAAGTCGTAGCCGGGGCGCGGCGAATCCGGGCCGAAGCCGGAGATGGTGCACCAGACGAGGCGCGGGTACGCGGCGAGCAGGGCGTCGGGCGCGAGGCCACAGCGTGCCAGCAACCCGGGGCGAAAATTGTCGACGACGACGTCGGCGTCGGCGATCAGCGCCCGCAGGAGCCCGACGTCGTCGGCCCGGGCGAGGTCGGCGGCGAGGCTCCGCTTGTTGCGGTTGACGCTGAGGAAGTAGGCGCTCTCGCCGCGCGCGTCGAACGGTGGGCCCCAGCCGCGGGTGTCGTCCCCCGCCCCGGGTCGTTCGACCTTGAGGACGTCGGCGCCGAGGTCGCCGAGCAGCATGGTGCAGAGCGGGCCGGCGAGGACGCGCGAGAGGTCGAGCACGCGAAGACCAGCGAGGAGCATGCGGAACGGTAGCCGGGCCCGCCTATCCGACGCGATTTACTTGGGACGATGTCCTCGCATGAACCGTTGCCCGATCCGTCGCCGTCGCCCGGTTCGGTGCCGGAGCCGTCGCCGGAGTCGTTCGCCGCCGAGGGGGAGCGGCTCGCGGCGCGCGGGCGGGCGATCGAGGAGGAGATGACGGCGGTGCTGGCCGACGCGTTCGCCGCGGTGCTCGCCGACCCGGCAGAGCTGGCCGCGCTGCACCCGGCGAGTGCGCGGGATGCGGTGGACTTTCTCGTGCGGGTGGGACGGATGACGCGCGACGAGGGCGAGGCGGTGGTGCGTCGGGCGGGCGTCGCTCCCTCGCCCGCGTCAGGCGCCTAATGCGTCGGCGAGGTCGCGAAGAAAGGCGCCGAGCGCGGGCGGGTGGTCGACGCGGTACTCGGCCCAGGTGGGGACGTCGTCGCCGACGCGCACGGTGAGGGCGGCCGGGGCGGCGTCGCGCAGCCGACGGAAGAGGTGCTCGTCGGTGGCATCGTCGCCCGCGGCGAAGGCGCGCGCGGCGGGGTCGAGCGCGCCCCAGCTGGCGAGGAGGGCGAGCGTGGCGGTGCCCTTGTCGACCTCGACGGGCGCCTTGAACTCGAGCACGGACTTGCCCGCGTCGACGCGGAGCCCGGCGGCCTCGCCGAGGGCGCGGGCGTGGGCGACCAGGTCGGCGTGGGCGTCGGGCGGAGCGAGGCGGGTGTGAAGCGAGAGGCTCCAGCGCTTGTTCTCGACGAGGACGCCGGGCGTGCTGGCGAGCGGGGCGAGGTCGGCGGCGAGGCGTTCGAGGGCGGGCGCGTGGGCGGCGACGGCGGGGTCGACGTCCGGCGCGGCGGCGTTGGGGGCGAGCGTTTCGGCGCCGTGGTTGCCGACGACCCAGAGCCCCGCGACGGGGACGAGCGCGCGGGCGGCGTCGGGCGCGCGCCCGGTGACGAGTGCGACGCACACGTCCGGGTGGGCACCGAGGCGCTCAAGCGTGTGGAGCGTGGACTCGGGGGTGCGCGCGTCCTCGGGGCGCGGGGCGATCGGCGCGAGGGTGCCGTCGATGTCGAGGCAGAGCGCGAGCGGGCGCGCCGCGGCGAGCTCGGCCAGGGCATGCGCGCGCGCGGGCCCGTCGAGCGGCGCAGCCGACGAGCGGAGGACGTGCGATGGCCCGACCCGCGCGGGCGGGTCGAGCAGTTCGGGACGCGTCAGAGCGTCGACCCCGCGCCGAAGGTGTTGGCGCCGACGGCCGAGGCGTCGAGGGCCACGGCCGGGCCACGGGTCGCGCCGGGGCGGGTCGCCGCCGTGCTCGCGTCCGACCCGACCGCATCGGCCGGCGGGGCGAGTTCGGCGACGCGAGCGAGGATCGCCTCGAGCCAGTCGAAGATCGTCGCGCGGCGGAGCTGGTCGCGCATGCCGCGCATGCGCCGACGGCGCTCGGCGATCGGCATCGCGATCGCGTCGCGCAGCCCCTGGACGAACCCGTCGACGTTGAACGGGTTGATGAGCACCGCGCCGTAGATCTCTTCCGCCGCGCCGGTGAGCCGGCTCAGCACGAGCACGCCGTGCTCGTCGACGTTGCAGGCGACGAACTCCTTGGCGACGAGGTTCATCCCGTCCTGCAACGACGAGACGAGGCAGAGGTCGGCCGCGCGGTACATCGCGGCGAGCTCCGCGGCGCGAACGTTCTCGTGGACGTAGACGATCGGCGTCCAGTCCGGCGTCCCCCACCGCCGGTTGATGCCGGCGACGAGTTCCTCGACCTCGGCCTCGATCGCCTGGTAGGAGGCGATCTCGCTACGCGACGGCGTGCCGACGAGCAGGACGGTGAGCTTCTCGCGCAGGTCGGGCGCGCCGGCCCAGAGCGTGTCGAGCGCGCGAAGCCGTTCGGGGATCCCCTTCGTGTAGTCGATGCGGTCGACCGAGACGGCGAGGGTGCGGCCGGCGCTCGCGTATTGGGCGCGCAGTTCGGCTGCGCGGGGGGCGCCCTCGCGGGCGAGGCGCTCGTACTCCGCGGCGTCGACCGAAATCGGGAACGCGCCGACGCGGATCGTGCGCCCCTCGTAGCGCACGAAGTGGTGCTCGCGACGGACCTGCGCGTCGGGGACGAACGTCGCGACACAGTCCATGAAATTCATCGCGTGCCGCTCGGTGTGGAACTCGAGCAGGTCGTTGCCGAGCAGGCCTTCGAGAACCCCGCGCTGCGCCTCGGTGGGGAGCAGGTTGAAGAGGTCGGGCGCCGGGAAGGGGATGTGCCAGAAGTGATGCAGGAACGCGCGGCGCCCGGTGCCGGCTGCGGCGAGGCGCTCGCGGAGCATGGCAGGGACAAGGGCGAAGTGATAATCCTGCGTCCAGACGACCGGCGGGTGCGGCGCGCGGCGGCACTCCTCGGCCACCGCATCCGCGAACCGCGCGTTGACGGTCTGGTATCGCTCCCAGTGCTCCTCGCGGAAGGCGTAGTGCTGGAGGAGCATGTGGCACAGCGGCCAGAGCGCGCTGTTGGCGAAGCCGTGGTAGTAACCCTCGACGTCGCAGCCGTCGAGCCAGACGCGGCGGAGGGTGTAGCGCGGCGCTTCGGGCGGGACCTGCACGCGATCGTCGGCATCGACGCTGTCGCGGTCGGCGGACCCGGAGCCCCAGGCGACCCAGGTGCCCTGCGTGCGCTGCATCGTCGGGTCGAGCGCGGACACGAGGCCGCCGGGCGGGCGACGCACGGTCGGGGCGGCGTCAGCGGATTCGCCGTTTGGCGCGACGTGCTCGTACGGCTCCCGGTTGGACAGGAGGATCAGCGTCCGACCGCGCAGATACTGCTCGAAGTCCGGCATCGGCTTCTCCGGGGGCAAACGATGTGCCCTGCAGCGCGGTGGCTACGGTAGATTCGCGGCGGCCCGGCTGGGCACATCGCCGGGTGCGGAGGCGCGCTGCCCACCCTCTCACCCTGTCGGTCAATGTTACTCACCGTGCAGCAGTCGTGCGGCGCCCGGGTCCTCGTGGGTCGCGCGGTGGCGGTCGCGCTCGCGAGTGCGGTCATCGGTGCCGCCTCGTCGCCTACGGGCGCGTTCGCGCGCCGATCGCTGCGCGCGCCCGCCGACCCGGTCGTCCTGGCGCAGATCCGTGCGACGCTGGATTCGTCGGCCGGCGCTTGGAACCGGGGGGACCTCGACGGCTTCATGACGTCGTACGCGCCGGGCGAGGGGACGACGTTCGTCGGGCGGCGCGGCATCCTGCGCGGGCCGGCGGCGATCCGCGCCAACTACGCGCCGCGGTTCGCACCGGGCGCCGCGCCGCGCGGAACGCTGCGGTTCGAAGGGCTCGAGGCCGACGTGCTCGCGCCGAACGTGTCCAACGTGATCGCGTTCTACGTGCTCTCGGTGCGCACGGCGGCCGGGGCGGACTCGACGATCGCGCGCGGGCCGACGACGGTGGTCATGCGGCGACTCGGCGCGGGGTGGAAGATCATCCACGACCACAGCTCCTGAGCCGGGATGGACGACGAGCGGAGCCGCATCACGCAGCGCGTCGTGACGAGTGCCCCCGCGCGGCTCGACTTCGGCGGGGGGTGGACGGACGTGCCGCCGTACGCGGACCGTGAAGGGGGGACGGTGTGCAACGTCGCGATCACGCGGCGGACGGTCGTCGCGCTCGGCAGCGCCGCGGCGGGGTCGGCCGCGGGCGGGGCGGCAGGCGGGCTGGTGCGCGGCGCGCTGCGGCGGGCAGGGATCGGCGAAGGGGCGGTCCGGGTGACGAC
>DASWUT010000388.1:0-8316 GCA_036401455.1 Gemmatirosa sp.
GACGCGTTGAAGCCGGTGACCGCGTCGAACTGCGCGTCGGGGACGGGCAGCGCCTCCAGATCGCCCCGGCGGAACTCGCCGTCCGGAACGCGCTCGCGGGCGATCGCGAGTAGCGCGTCGGACGCGTCGACGCCCGTGACGGTCGCCCCGCGCGCCGCGGCGAGCATCGCCCCCATCCCGGCGCCGCACCCCGCGTCCAGGAGTCGTGTCCCGCGACCGATGGCGAGGGCGTCGAGGACGGCGTCATAGAGCGCCCGCGCCTGCCCCTCCTGCACGTCGGCCCAATCACGGGCCCGCGTGCCCCACAGGTCGCCGTTAACCGACGCGGTTCCCGTGGCAGTCGCTGTCGTCGTCTGCATCACCGTTTCCTCAGCGTCGAAAGTCCCGCGGCCGTCGGACCGTGGTGCGGTACACCACCACGAGCCCGACCTCGGTCGCGTAGCGGAATTGATAGCCGATGTAGACGCGCGAGTTGGCGTTCTCCTTGGCCGCGTACCGTCTGGGCATAGTTCGACCGGTCGGCAAAGCCGCCCGAACCGAACAGATTGTAGGCCGGCGTGTTGAACGGCGCCGTGGCGACCCCGAGCCGGAATCCCGTGGCCAGAGGCAGATTCCGAGGAATGCGCGCGACAACACCAGTGATCGACACGCGACGGGTGCTGGTGGCCAGCGCCATCGGCAGCGTCGTCGAGTGGTACGACTTCTTCGTCTTCGCCTCCGCCGCCGCGCTCGTCTTCGACCGCGCCTTCTTCCCGCGCAGCGACCCCCTCACGGGCACGCTCCTCGCCCTGATGACCTACGCGGTCGGCTTCGTGACCCGTCCGTTAGGCGGCGTCCTCTTCGGCGCCCTCGGGGACCGTCGCGGCCGCAAGCGCGCCCTCGTCGCGAGCCTGCTCCTCATGGGCGCGGCGACCGTCGGCGTGGGCCTCCTCCCCACCTACGCGCAGGCCGGCCCTCTCGCCCCCGTCCTGCTCGTCGCGCTGCGCCTGCTGCAGGGGGTCGCCGTCGGCGGCGAGGTCGGCGGTGCGGTGCTGCTCGTCGCCGAGTCGTTAGGCGCGGACCGGCGTGGCGAGTGGACCGCGTGGCCGCAGACCGGCGGGCCCGCGGGCAACGTCGCGGCCGCAGGCGTGCTCGCCCTGCTCGCCGCCGCGCTCACCGAGGCGCAGTTCGCCGCGTGGGGCTGGCGCGTCGCGTTCCTGCTGTCTGGCGTGCTCGTCGCCGTCGGGCTCTGGATGCGCACGCGCATCGAGGAGTCGCCGCTGTTCGCGGCGTACCAGGCCCGCCGCGCCGCACGCGCCCCCGAGGCCCGCGTGCCGCTCGCCGCCACCGTCGCCACGCACTGGCGCGCGCTCGTCACCGTGTTCTGCGTCAAGGCCGGCGAGAACGCGCTCTTCTACGTTTTCACCACCTTTTTCGTCGTCTGGGTGACGAAGGTTCTCCACCGCCCGCGCGGCGTCGCACTCACGGCCACCCTCGTCGCCTCGGCCGTCGAGGTCGGCGTGATCGTCCTCGCGGGGCGCTGGTCCGACCGCGTCGGGCGGCGCCCGGTCACGGCCGCGGGACTTCTCGCCGCGGCCGCGTGGGCCTTCGCTCTCTTCCGGTTGGGCGCTCCCGCCGGCGTGGTCGGCCTTACCGTCGTCGCGCTCGTCGGCGGCATCGCGCACGGCGTGATCGTCGGCGGCATGTCGGCCTTCTTCGTCGAGCTGTTTCCCACGGCGGCACGCTACACCGGCTTCTCGTTAGGCTACCAGCTCGCCTCGGTCGCGTCCGGGGCCGTTGCGCCGATCGTCGGCGTCGCCCTGCTCGCACGCTACGGATCGACGGTGCCGGTCTCGCTGTACGCCGCGCTGATGACCGTGCCGGCCCTCGTCGCCCTCGCCCGCGCGCCAGAGACGACGGGACGCGTCCTGACGTAAGCCGAGCGGGCGCGTCCTCGATCGACGACACTGGCGCGCGCCCACCGCTCACCCTATGCTCGGCGCTTCTGGTCGACCCCGAACAGGAGGCGAAGCGTGAGCGAGGCGGAGCGGCTGTACACGGCGGAGGAGTACCTGGCGTTCGAGGAGGCAGTGCCCGAGCGGCACGAGTTCGTCCGCGGACGCATCTACGCGATGAGTGGTGGCGCGGACGTACACGAGGCCATCAAGATCAACGTCACCACTGCCCTCCGCACGGCGATCCGCGGACGTGGGTGTAGCGTCCGCGGCTCGGACCTGCGAGTCTGGATCCCGGCCGCTGATGCGTTCAAGTACCCGGACGCGTCGGCGCTGTGCGGCCGCCCGGAGTTCAGGGAGCCGGCGCGGAACGTGAGTCTGCTCAACCCGTCGCTGCTCGTCGAAGTCCTGTCCCCGTCGACCGAGACGTACGATCGGACGGAGAAGTTCGCGCTGTACCAGCGCCTCGACAGTCTGCGCGAGTACGTGCTCGTCGCCCAGGACCGCTTCCAGGTCGAGCGCTTCACGCGCGACGCCGGCTGGCAGCCGACCGTGTACACGGAGCTCTCCGACGTCGTCGCGCTACCGTCGTTAGGCGTCGAGTTCGCGCTCCGCGACGTGTACGACGAGGTGCGCCTCAGCCCGCCGCGGTCGCGCCCGCGTCTCGTCCGCGAGCCGATCGTCGACATCCACGCGTACGCGGCGCGCCGATTCCGCGACGGCAGCGTCGTGATCGAACGCTGAGTGAGTCGCCGGAGAAAGAGGACCCCCACCGTCGTCGGCGAGCACCTCGCGGGGGTGACGACCATTTCTCACCGTGATTCCCGCGAACGCGGGGATCCACGTGGGCTACACGCACGCGCCAATCGCCGTACGCCACGCCTCAGCCGCCCCACCGCGGCGGCAGGTGCCGCCCCACGAGGTCCCAGTGCCACGCGTTGCGCCGCTCGCCCGTGCGCGGGTCCTTGAGCGGCTTGAACTGCAGCCGCCGCGCGTCGAGCCCCGCCGCCCGCCCATACGCGAGCAGCGCCTCGCGGTCCGTCGAGACGAGGTGCGCCATCGGCGTGCCGCGCCACACGTGCCGGTGCAGCCAGAGGCCGCCCGCCATCGCGTGGAGCATTCCGTCGCGGCGGAGCGCGAACTCGCGGTAGAACGGCCGCAGGGCCAGGTGGTCGGGCACGCGCGTGCTTCCCGGTGCGGCGCGCCCTACCCGCCGATCACTGGCAGGTGATCACGCCCTCGCTCGTCGCCGGTGCGAGCGGCGTGACCTGGCCGTAGTACACCGCGCACGTCACCGGGACCGCCGCCGGGTGCACCGCCATCGCCGAGTAGCCCTGCGGGGTGGCCTGAACGATCGTGACGATCACGCCCTGCGACACCTGCATCCCGAGCAGGGCGAGGCTCGCCGTGTACCCCGAATATTCGGCGTAGTACCCCTCTTCGGCCGTCGCCAGGTTGTGCAGGTCCGAGCGCACGTTGGCGAGGTCCGCCTTGGCCGTCGTGGTCGCGAACTTCGGGATCGCCACGGCGGCGAGGATCCCGATGATCACCACGACGATGAGCATCTCGATGAGCGTGAAGCCCGGGCGGTGCGGTGTGGAGCGTGGACGGGTGATGAACACGATGACGGACCTCGGCGGGGGCGGAACCTTCGCGCCAGACGCCCGGTCCGGCGTACACGTCACGCCCGGACCCCGCCCGCATGGTGGTCACTTCGCGTCCAGCCAGTTCTCTCCCGCCCCTGTCTCGACGACGAGCGGCACCGAGAGCGTGGTTGCCCCCTCCATCTCGCTCTTGACGAGTGCGGTGACCTCGTCCAGCTCCGGGCCCGGCACCTCGAGCACCAGTTCGTCGTGCACCTGCAGCAGCATCCGCCCCTGCAGGCCGCGGTCGCGCAGCGCGTGGTGGATGCGGATCATCGCGACCTTGATGAGGTCCGCGGCCGACCCCTGGATCGGCGCGTTCTGCGCGACGCGCTCTCCGAACGCGCGGATGTTGAAGCTGCGCTCCTTGAGCTCGGGCACGTAGCGGCGCCGCTTGAACAGCGTCTCGACGTAGCCGTGCTCCTTCGCGAACTCGACGCGCGTCTCGAGGTAGCGCTTGACCCCCTGGAAGCGCTCGAAGTACGTGTCGATGAACTGCCGTGCCTCGGCGTTGCTGATCTTGAGCTGGCGGCTCAGCGCGTGCGCGCCGATGCCGTAGATCGTCGCGAAGTTGATCGTCTTCGCGCGGTTGCGCATCGTGCCCGTGACGTCGCCTAACGGCACGTCGAAGATCACCGCCGCCGTCTGGCGGTGGATGTCGCCCCCCGAGCGGAACGCCTCGACGAACGCGGGGTCCTCGGAGAAGTGGGCGAGCAGCCGCAGCTCGATCTGCGAGTAGTCCGCGCTCAGCAGCTGCCACCCCTTCCGCGGCACGAAGCCGCGGCGGATGTCGCGCCCCAACTCGCGGCGGATCGGGATGTTCTGCAGGTTGGGGTCGCTCGACGACAGCCGTCCCGTGCTCGCCACGGTCTGGTTGAGCGAGGTGTGGATGCGCCCCGTGTGCGGGTTCACGAGCACGGGCAGCGCCTCGAGGTACGTGCCCTCGAGCTTGAACAGCTCGCGGTACTCCATCAGTAGCTGCGGTAGCGCGTGCCCCTCGTCGGCGAGCTCCTGCAGCACGCTCGCATCCGTGCTCGGCCCCGTCGCCGTCTTCTTTTTCGAGGGCAGCTGAAGCTTCTCGAAGAGGACCGTGCGCAGCTGCAGGTTGGAGTTGATGTTGAACTCCTCGCCGGCCTCCGCGTAGATCTCGCGCTCCAGCCGCTCGCGCTCGACCCGGAAGCGGTCACGCAGCGTGCCGAAGTAGCCGACGTCGATCGCGATCCCCGCGGCCTCCATGTCGGCCAGCACATCGACGAGCGGGACCTCGATGTCGCGGAACAGGTCGGCCAGCCCCTGCGACGCGAGCAGCGGCTCGAACAGGCGCCGCAGCCGGATCGTCATGTCGACGTCCTCGCACGAATAGTCGCGCGCCGCGTCGATCGGCACGACGTCGAAGGGCAGCTGCGTGCGCCCGCGGCCGCACAGCTCGGTGTACGACGTCATCACGTGGTCGAGGAACTCGAGCGCGAGCGTGTCGAGCCCGTGCGAACGCCGCCCCGGGTCGAGCACGTAGCTCGCGAGCATCGTGTCGAAGTCGACGCCGCGGAGCGTCACCCCCGCCTGCCGCAGCGCGAGGATGTCGTACTTCGCGTTCTGCAACGTCTTGGACACCGCCGCATCCTCGAGCAGCTCGACCAGCGGCCGCATCTCCGGGCTGTCGAGCGGCGGCAGGTTCTTCACCGGGTAGCTGCGCTCGGCGAGCATCCGCCCCGCGATCCCGCTCGGCTCGGGCACCTTCGGCGTGGCCGCCTTCTTCGCCTTTGGCTTCTTTTTGACCGCGTCGCCGTCCGCCGCCCCGTCGGCGTCCACGTCCGCGGGCGAGTCCGTGGCCATTCGGTCAGTATCAAACCCGTTGGGGCCGGTCTCAGACCCACCCGTACCGGGGATGTCCGCGCTCAGCAGCTCGGTCTGCTCGGGCCGGTACTCGCGGTGCGCGAGCGGCAGGTAGTACCCCTCCGCCGGCTCCAGCGCGAGCGAGATGCTGACGAGCCGTGAGCGCAGCGGATCGACCTTCACCGGCGCGCCGGCCTCGATCACCGTCTCGGTGTCGACGGCCACGGTGCCCCCGGCCGCGACCACCTTGCGCACGCGCGCGACGAGCCGCTCGAGCGCCTGCACGGTGTCGATCGTTTCGTAGCGGACGGCTTCTTTCTCCTTCGGCGCGCTCCCCGATTCGACGTTCGCGCCGAAGTCGAACGAGATGTCGGGGTCGTCCGTCGCCGCGGCCGCCACGCCGGCGGCCGCCTCGCGGGCGAGCGTGTTGAACTCCAGCTCGACGTAGAGCTGCTTGAGCCGCTCGCGGTCGGGCTGCTGCAGGCGCAGCGCCTCGGGGTCGAAGGGCACCTTGAGGTCGGTGTGGATGGTCACGAGCCGCTTCGACAGCCGCGCCTCCTCGGCCTGCGCGAGCAGCGCCTCGCGCGGGCGCTTGGCCTTGATCCGCTCGACGTTGGCGAGGATGTCCTCGAGCGCGCCGAACTCGGTGATCAGGGCCTGCGCGCCCTTGTCGCCGATCCCCTTCACGCCGGGCACGTTGTCGCTCGCGTCGCCGACGAGGGCGAGGTAGTCGACGGTGCGCTCGGGCGGAACGCCGAGCCGCTCGCTGCCGTTCTCGACGCCCACCCACTGCTCGTCGATCGCGGCGGGGCCGCCGCGCCCCGGGTTCAGGAGCCACACGCCGGGGCGGATGAGCTGGTAGAAGTCCTTGTCCCCGCTCACGATCACGACGTTGAGCCCCTCGCCCGTGCCGCACGTGGCGAGGGTGCCGATCACGTCGTCCGCCTCGTAGCCCGGGAGCGAGAGCACCGGCACCCGGAACGCCTCGAGCAGCGTGTGGATGCGCTCCATGCCGCGCGTGAAGTCGTCCTGCAGCTCGTCGGTGAGCTTCTCGCGCGTGGCCTTGTAGGCGGGGTACTGCTCGTGCCGGAAGCTCAATCCGCTGTCGTTGACCCACGCCAGGTACTCGGGGCGGTGGGTGGCGACGAGGCGGTTGAGGAAGTGGACGACGCCCCACGCGGCGCTCGTGTTCTCGCCGCGACTGGTGCGTAGCGGGCGCGAGATGAGGGCGAAGAACGCGCGGTAGATGAGCGCGTAGCCGTCGATGAGGAAGAGCCGCGGCGCGGCGGGCGGGGTGACGTCAGCCATGCGGGGATGATACGCGCGCGCAGGCCGTGTGGGCGCCCCCACTCTGGCGCAATCGCGCCGGGACCGCGACAATAGCGCCCGGATCACGGGCCGAATCACGGGAGAGCACACGATGGGCTTCATCGACGCATTCGTTCTCGTCGGCCTGTTCTTCGTCGGGCTGCCGCTCGCCGCGCTGCTCGGTTGGGTGATGCGCGCGGTCTTCCGCACGCGACGGTTCAGCGCGGTGCCCGCGCTCCTCGTGCTCGCGACGATCGTCGCCGGCGCGCCGCTCGCGCTCCGCGTCGCCGGCGTGCAGACTGACGCCCGGGTCGTCGACCGCGACGAGCGCGTGCAGGTCGACCCGCGCGACGGCAGCTGGGCGTCGACGCCGCGGCTGCACGTGCGCTTCCGCCCGCCCGACGCGCGCCGTGCGGACCCGCTGTCGCGCTCGTTCGCCCCCGGCTCGGTGGACGCCGGCGTCGCCGTCAACGCGGACGAGTTCGACCGCACGCCGATCGGGGCGATGGTGCCCGTGACCTACGTCTCGTTCCGGCCGAGCATCGCGAAGCTCTCGGACCGCACGGTCCGTGACTTCTGGCGGGACATCCTGTCCGTCGGCGGGATGTCCGTCGCGGTCACGCTGCTCGTCGCGCTCGTGGCTGGCCTGATCGTCTGGACCTGGCAGCCCGAAGCGGCCGCGCTGCGCAGGCTGCGCCGCGGCGCGCTCGCGCTGGCGGTGGGGGTCGTCGGGATCGCGGGCACACGCGTCGCGCTCAGTTCCGCCGCGCACGGAACGGACGAACCCACGCCGGCCACGGCGAGCGCCCGCGTCGAAGGAATCTCGACGATTTCCAGCTGCCGCCGGTGCGGGATGACCTCGCGCTCGGCGCGGCTCCTGCAGCCGTTCCAGGTCGTCACGCTCGCCTTCACGCCGCAGGGCGCGCGATTTCCGGTGCGGACGGCGGACGCGGTCGACAGCGGCAGCGTGCGCGGGCTGGTCGACTTCGCCGTGCTTCCGGTGCATTACGCGCCGGACCACCCGCGCGCCGTGCGCATCGACGGGGCGGTGCGGACGTTCGAGGTCAAGAACGGGCGCGACACGCTGCTGATCACGATGGCGTTCTGGGGCGTGGTGGCGCTCGGCTACGTCGCGTTCTCGTACGCGTGGCCGCGGATGCGTGCCCGCGTAGCATCCTGAGCGACCGCACCGGCACGAACGACGCCGCCCGCGCGGGACGAACCCGAGCGGGCGGCGTATGCAGTCGCCGGCAGGGCCGGCCTCAGCGCGCGGTCAGACTCGCTGGACGTTGGCGGCGTGAAGCCCCTTGTCGCCGTTCTTGATCTCGAATTCGACGGCCTGCCCCTCGGTGAGGGTCTTGAAGCCGTCCATGGTGATCGACGAAAAGTGGACGAACACGTCCTCGCCGCCGTCCTGTTCGATGAAGCCGTACCCCTTGGCATCATTGAACCACTTGACCTTACCCGTGGCCATGCGCGCTGTCTCCTGCGGGGCGCTGATACGCCCCGGTGATGCGGGTGCTCTCACGCCGTGCGCGCCCACGCACGCCCGGCGACGCCCACCAGGCGGCCGGCGCGGCGCCTATATAGGATCGCTG
>DASWUT010000389.1:0-2141 GCA_036401455.1 Gemmatirosa sp.
TCCGTCTGCGGCGGCGCGTGACACGGCGCGCCGCGTGGGTGAACGCCGGTCGGCCACGTCGTCCGTCGGCGACCCGGGGCCGCGTGCTACCGCGGCAGTTGCCGTACCTCGTCACGCCAGCGATGGCACCGAGGCTGTGGCGGTGCAGGGGATACTGCCCTCGCCCGTACGCGTTGGCGGGCTGGGAATGTCGATGGAGATCGGCGGTGTCCTCGTCCCATTGCAACCGGGCATGTCCGTCCAGCCACCGCCCGGTGCCCAGTTGATCATCGAGGTCGACCCGGACGGCCGACGTTACCTGCGAATCGACGCGGCCATTCGGGTCGGCCCGCTTCCGTGAGCCAAGCGGAGAGCATGCCCGCGATCTGTCACGACCAGGGTCATCGACGTGATCGCCGGCTTGCCGGGTGAACGATCGCCGTCGCTGGACGTGCTGCGCCGCCAACTCGACGCGTCACTCGTCGACGGCCTCGCAGATGATGCACTCGCCCACGCGGAGCAGGTCGCAACCGTGGCGAGCGTGCTGTATCAGGCGTTCCGGCTTGCGGGGCCCGACTGCGTCCTGACGGGCGGCTCCGCACTTGAGGGGCACGTCCCCGGTGTCTACAAATCCGCGGATGTTGACGTGGTCATCGGGGGAGCGCTCGGTGAGTCACTGCGCTCACGCGTCGTCCCCGTGTTCGAAACCCTCGGGTTCGCGGCGCGTGGCCGGCACTGGACTCGGGGCGACCTGTTCGTCGAGGTACCCAGCCATGCAGTCGACGGACCGACCGAGTTGCTCCACGCGCGCGGGCTCCCTCTGCGCATCATGCGGATCGAGGCGCTGCTCAAGTTTCGACTCGTCGGGTTCAAGTACTGGGAAACGACCAGCTACGCGCAGCAGGCGATCGATGTGTTGGCCGCCCTCGACGGCGACTACGACGAACCACTGCTTCGGTCGCTCCTACGGGCGGAAGGCGCCGAAGATGCGTACGATGCCCTGCTCCCACTCGTGTAGTCCGACGCACGTGTGACGGACGCGCGTCTGGACGCGATTCTCGCCGGGCTGAAGAGGCTGTCCCCCACGCGATAGGGGGCGCGATCGACAGGTCCGCGCTCAAAGGGGGTAGAGCTCACACGCTGTCGTGTTCACCAATCAGGGTGCCCGTCGCCGTCGGCCGCGAATCGGTCCCGTGCCGGTCGAGTCCGGCGTCTACCGCTGTTCACATCCAGCTTCTGCTGCGATATGCCTCCCGAATACGTCCGCGACGTTTCGAGTATGTGGGCGGCCCGCCTTGAGCGGGTCCGCCAGTCTCAGGCGCGCACCGTAACTGAAGGGATGACACGGCCACCGGGCGATGAAGTAGAGCGGGAGTTCTTGGAGACCCGCGGACAGCTCCGACCTTTTGTCGAGCGCGGCAGCGCGTAAGGAGAACGCTGACACTGCTCAGCTGACGACTCGTCTCGCAACCGTCGCGCACCTGCAGGAACGCGATCCTGCAAACCCTCGCGCGAGACGTCAGGAACCCGCACGTTTGCGCGACGACCGTCTGACGAACCGCCGTTGGACAGGTTCCGAAACACGCGGGGGTGCGGCGGCGCGAAACAGGTTGTTAGGCGAGTTCTGACACGCCACCGTCGGACAGCTCAAACACGACCCCGGCAGGGGCTCCCCGGCACCAGCTTCGGTACTTGTCCGGTACCCGTCGCGCGCGTGCTTTCCACCCTATACCAGTACCGCGCGGTACTGATGCGCGCGCCCGCGTGCCGCGCCCGCTCGTCCCCGCTGCCCGGTCTCTAGTGCCTCGACGCGCGACTGCCCCGTCCCGATCCCGGGCGCGCCCGCCCGCTCCGCCTGCTCGCGAGAGCGGACCGGCGCACGCCCGGGCCGCGGCGCCGCGACCCGGGCGCGGGGGGCCCGACGTGATGGCCGGGCCTCAGGCTGGCGCTCCCGGCCCGGTCGCCGGCCCGGTCGGCGACCGAGCAGACGCGCCGACGACCACGTCGGACGTCCCGGCGGCACATGGGGCGGCCACCGGGCGCCCGCGCGACCCGGCCGCCACCGCAGCCATCCTCGAGGCGGCCCTCGCCCTGCTCGCCGAGGGCGGCTACCGCGCGATGACGACCGACGCCCTCGCCGCGCGCGCCCGGACGAGCAAGGC
>DASWUT010000390.1:0-3161 GCA_036401455.1 Gemmatirosa sp.
TACATGATCCGTCAGAACGCCTGCGACGCCGTCGCTGCGACGCCGTCGCTGCGACGCCGCATTCAGGAGTGAGCCCGTGTGCTCGTCACGGTCCGCCACTTCGTAGTCCGTCGCGCCGCGGCGTATGCCGCCTGCGCGTAAGCCTCCGTCGCCCTCACGCGCACCTGGATGCCGGCCGAGGCAACCGCACCGTGCGGTACGAGTCTCGTGCCGTGTTGCTACGAATGCCACGCCTGCACCCGCCCGCGTTCCGGGTACCTGCCGGTGACCTTCACCGCGGCGCCGAGCGCCGCGACCGTCGCGAGGATGCCAACACGCGGTGACAGGCCCGGTGCGTACACAAGGAGCAGATCGGCGCCCACGAGCACGAAGAACGCGAGGGCCCAGACGGCGCTGATGACGTAGTTCGTCCGGACGAACTCAGGGCTGGCCCAGAGGCCACGCGCGACGCGTTCGCGCGCGTACTGCGACGTGAACGGTCGCCGGACGGCGATCGAGACGAGGACGATGAGCAGCAGCCCCGCGTCGACCCGGAGCCGGACGCCGGCGATGGACCACGTCGGGGCCCCGAACAGCGCATAGACGGCCAGGCCGCCAAACAGGATCGTCGTCCCGATCTCGAGCACCTTCGGTGTCCGATCTGCGCTCATGGCGTCGCGCACGAGCAACACGGCGGAGACCAGCGGGCCGACGACCAGCCCTTCGGTCGCCCCGACCAGACGGTCGAGCAGCGCGAACGCGATCAATGGTGCAAACGTCAGCAGGACACCCACCGCGCTCCCCTTTACGTCTCGACGAATTCCCGTGCGCTCCACCCGATGATTCGCACAAGCGCTCCGAAACCCGTCACCGGCGAACTTCGGAACGGGTCACGCTCGCGCGCGTGGCGCTGAGAGCTGACCGATGGGCGTCGAGGTCGACAGCCGTCCACGCGATCACCTCGCACGGTCGACCTTCGCCGCCGTGACGGCGATCGGACGTGAGGCGAGCAGCAGCTGAGCCTCATGGGCGCCGCCGGTGTGCAGCACGCACCTCGCGTTCGGGCTCCGCTCATAGAACGCAGGGAACTGACCGCGGAGCGGATCACGCGGGTAATGCCATCGGCCACGAACATCCACCTGCAGCCGGTCGCCCTTCAGAAACCGCGTGGCGTGCGGCCTCAGCGCGATCAGCACCGGCACGATCTCGCCGGGCCGCAGGCGCTCGGCGCGCTCATGGGTATGCACGGGCTGCCCCGGCGTCGAGAGGCGGTCATCCAGCACGCGATGCGCCGCGCGCTGCCATCCCTTGCTGACCATGTCGGCCGCAAAGCCGAACGAGCCTTCGAAGGTTACCTCGGCGCCCCGGCGGAACTTGCGGATGCCGGCGAAGAGAAAGGCGTCGTCTCCGTCGCGCAACTCGAGGTGCAGGCGCAGCACCATCGGACCGATGACGTCCACGTCCTCAGGCACGTCCCACATGAAGCTGACACCCTCGCGGGGCGCCCGAAAGGCGACCGACGCCGCGCCCTCCGGCTTGCGACTGCTCAGCGTCCGCGACGCCGCATCCAGCCACAGTGATCGCCATGCGACGTCGTGAGGCGGCCAGCTCTCTTCGTCCGTGACCGCGACCGGCGTGGGACCCTGGTCGTGGATGGCGAGGCGAACGGCAGGCCGGTCCGCCCAGCCATTGTCCAGCCCCTTCAGCACGTGGTCGAAGAAGCGGATGCGGGTCCGGGTCGCGTCCTCGCCGTAGTAGGTCGACCACTTGCCGCCGCGGTGGGTGTAGAGCCACTTGCGTGACGACCCGGCGCGTCGAAAGACCTCGAACGACCCGCGCGTATGCAGCGAGTGGTCGGAGAAACGGCCGCACACCAGCAGTGGAACCTCGATCCGCTCGAGGCACGGTGTGCGCGCCTTCCACCAGGCGTCGCGTTCGGTGTGGGCGACGACCTGCGGCCGGAGTGTGGTCTGGACGCGCGACGTCCTCGACGTCATGGCGCTGAAGAGTTTACTGAAGCCGTCCTCCCGCACGCCGCCCGGGCGGGCGAAGTCCCGATAGAGGTCGCTGACTCCCTCCCACGGACAGATGGCGGCGAGATGGGGCGGACGCTGCGCGGCGGCTCCGAGCTGGCTGATCGCCAGGTAGGACACACCATCCAGGCCCACGCGGCCGTTCGACCAGGGTTGCACGCCGGCCCACTCGATCAGGTCGTGGTAGTCCTCCGCCTCCTTCACGGAAAAGAGTTCGCCGATCCCGTCCGACGTGCCGCTCCCGCGCAGGTCGGCGTTGATCACGGCGTACCCCCGCGTCACCCACACCGCGGGATCGGGCGCCTCCCACCCCGTCAGGTCCGAAAACGCGATCGGGTCCGGCTGTGGAAAGAGTCGGTACTGGAAGTCGAGGCGGCGGCCGCTTCGACTGCGCGCTGCGATCCTGTCCTTGCCGTACGGGTGCGCGGACATGATCACGGGATGGCCGCCGCCACCCTCGGGCCGGAAGACGTTCACACGCAGCGTCACGCCGTCCCGCATCGTCACCGGTACGTTCCAGTCGGCCCGGATGTCCGCAGGCGCTCGCGTCACCGTCACGTCGGGACGCGCGGCGTTTCTCAAACGTCGGAATGCGCGCGTCAGTAGTCCGGCGCGTTCGTGTTCTGCGGTCATCTCCCTGCCGGCTGGCGTGTCGTCACGGGATCTGGTAGGTGTTCGGCCGGATGCCCAGGTCGGTGAAGACGGCCTTCCGCGCGAACAGGCCGTTCTTGTTGATCACGGTACCGTCGGTACTGTCGATGAACAGGTACTTACAGGCGTCGGCACTGATCGTGTTGTTGTGCGGGTACGACGGCTTCCGGCCGACGCAGTACTCGGTCAGCATCCAGCCCTTCGGCCAGCCCGCGGACACCACCCCCTTGAACCACGTCCACGTCGCGTAGTACGCGGGGTTGGCCGCGTAGAACTTCTGCAGCCACGCGGTCGGCGGCGTGTTCGGGTCGTTGGACGCGACGATGTCGTCCTTCGCGGAGGCGGGCTTCATCAGGTTGATGTAGAAGCTCCGGGTGAGAACGAACTGCCAGATGCTCTGGTCGAGCGCGAACAGCGCCTGCTGCGCGAGCGGCACGAACGCCGGATCGGTACTCGTCGGGAAGGTGCCGTCGGCGGCGTCGGCGAGGTCGGACAGCG
>DASWUT010000391.1:0-9071 GCA_036401455.1 Gemmatirosa sp.
AGCCGCCCGACCGCGTAAACGCGCACCGTCGCGCCGACGACCATCTCTCGCGACGCGAGGCCGGCGACCGCGGCCTCGTCCGCCGCAAAGAAGGCGTCCGCCGGTGCGCCGTTCGCGATCTGCGTCGCGAGGTCGCTCGTCGCACCGAAGACGAGCGTCACACTGTCGCCCCCGGTTTGGCGATACGCGGCGACGACCTCGGGCAGCGCCTCGCGCAGATCGGCCGCGGCAAAGACGAGCAGTGGCGCCGGTGGCGGTGCGGAGACCGCGGGCGTGCCAGGCTTCGCACCGCCGAGCGTCGCGGCGAGTGCAAACGCCGCGACGTGCGTTTCCCTCATCCGCCCACCTGCGAGAGCGCGCGCAGCCCGCCCGTCTGGAGCTGAAGCAGCGAGTGCTCGCGCGGCTTCGCCGCGAGCGCGGCACGCACGTGCGGCGCGAGCGGCTCGCCGCGGCGCGCGGGGCCGCGGAGGTCGACCTCGTGGTCGCCGTAGAGACACGTACGCAGGCGACCGTCGGCGGTCAGGCGCACGCGGTTGCACGACGCGCAGTAGGTGTGCGTCATCGGGGTGATCACGCCGATCCGCCCCGCCGTCCCTGGCGCTGCGTAGTACGCTGCCGGCCCATTGCCGGCCAGCGTGTCGCCCGCGCCACCGATCGGCATCAGCCCGCCCCACGGCGCGAGCGCGTCCGCGGCCCGCGCGAGCACCTCCTCGCTCGGCACCACGCGCGCCAGCACGTCGCCGCCGTACACCTCTGCCAGCTCGCCCACCGGCATCAGCTCGATGAACCGCACCGCCCACGGGCGGTCGACGGTGAGGCGCGCAAAGTCGCCGATCTCGTCGTCGTTGATTCCGCGCACGACGACCACGTTCAGCTTGACCGGCGTGAGCCCCGCCGCCTCGGCCATCGCCGCCGCGCGCACCGGGTCGAGGCCGAGGTCGCGGCGCGCGATCGCGGCCACGCGGTCGGCCCGCAGCGAATCGGCCGAGATGTTCACCCGGTCGAGCCCGGCATCTGCGAGCCGGCGCGCGAGCCCCGGATCCTGACAGAAGCGGACACCGTTGGTCGACAGCGAGATCTCGTCCAGACCGTCGACGGCGCGCAATCGGGCGACGAGGCGCTCCAGATTGGGGCGGATCGTCGGCTCGCCTCCCGTGAGGCGCACGCGGCGCAGGCCGAGCGCGGCGAGTTCCGCGATCACGGCGACGATCTCGTCGTCGGTGAGCACGTCGCCCTTGGGCAGCCATGGCAGCCCCGCCGCCGGCATGCAGTACACGCAGCGGAAGTTGCAGCGGTCGGTGACCGACACGCGCAGGTACTCGATCGACCGCCCGAACTGGTCGAGGAGCGGGGCGACGTGCGGCTGGAGGAGGGTCACGACGCGGTGCCTGGCGCAACGGCCGTACCGGGCGCGCCCGCGGCCGTCGGGTCGAGCCACTCGCGCGTGCCATCGGCGTAGTGTTCGCGCTTCCAGATCGGCACGCGCCGCTTGAGCTCCTCGACGACATAGCGCACGGCGTCCATCGCCGGCGCGCGCCGCGCGTGCGCCGCGGCCACCGCCACGCTCGCCTCGCCGATGCCTAACGTGCCGAGGCGGTGCTCGGCGACGATGCGCGGCGCACCCTCGGCCGTCCCGAACCGCTCGGCGGCCTCGGCCGCGATCGCGGCCAGCTCGCGCGCGGCCATCGCCTCGTAGGCCGTGTAGTCGATCCCCGTGACCGGTCGGCCGTCGTTCACCTCGCGGACGGTTCCGACGAACAGCGCCGTCGCACCGTGCCCCGCGTCGGCGACCGCGGCCAGCAGGGCCGCCGGGTCGAGCGGGCGCTCGACGATCGCCGTCCGGGCCGCGGCCGCACGTACCACGTCAGCCACCCGCGACCGGGGGGATGAGGGCGACCTCGTCACCGTCGGCGAGCACGTGGCCCGGCGTCGCGTACGTCGCGTTCACGGCGACGAGCGGCGCGGGCGGCAGCCGCCCGGCGCCGGGCAGCGCGCGCACGTGGTCGAGCAGCGCGCCAACGGTCGCCGGCGCACGCAGCGTCACCTGCACCGACGACCGCCCGAGGGCGTCGGCGTACGAGGCGAACAGCAGGGTCGTCACCGTGATCTGCGAGCTCATGCGGATTCGGCGTGGGAACGGAGGCGACGGAAGGATCGCGTCAGCGTGTGAATGTACCCGCCACGGGCGACGTCGGCCCACGCCGACGCTCGGCCCCACCGCCCGCGGCTGCGCGGCCACGACGCTGCAGGGGCAAGCGGCGGACCCACGGCCGGCGTTCCAACCGCGCGGTGAAGGCGGCCGTCAGTCCCGCCATTCGAGCGTCGTCACCGAATCCGCCGGCAGCGTGATCTCCACCGCACGGTCACCGGCCACGACGCGCGTCGCGCGCTCCGCCGCACCAGCGTTCGTCAACACCAGCACGCCCGAGCCGTCCGGGTTCTCGAACGCGACGTGCCCGAACGCCGCGGTCGGCCGCGCGCCGCCGCCCGTCGCTGGCGGCGGTGCCGCCGCACCGGCCGGCGGCGTCCCGCCAGTCGTCTCGACGACCCGTGCCCCGCGTCGCACGTGTCGCGAGAAGTGCGCGAAGGCCCAGAGCATGCCGCTCCGCGTGATCGCCTGGGTGCGACTGTCGACCGTCACCAATCCGCCGCACGAAAACGGCCCGATGTTCGGTTTCCCGTGCTCGTCCAGCGCGTAGTTCCACGCGATGATGCAACGCGACCAGTTGCGCAAGATGTCGGTGAATCCCGCCGCCCACGCCGCCCAGTCGGTCGCGTAGTGCGGGCTCGTGTAGTCCGGGCCGCCTTCCGTCCAGTAGCCGTGCTTGTCGGGGTAGGCGTCGTGCACGCGCGTCATCCACGCCGGGTTGCCGACGTAGCCGTGCCACGCCACGCCGTCGGCGTAGCGGTGGACGGCATCGTCCTCGAACTCCGCCATCGCGCGCCCCCACAGGTTGTAGTTGTGGTCGATGAGCCAGATCTTCGTCGACAGCCCCGCGCGGGCGAACGCGGGACCCAGGTGCTGGCCGACGAACTGCACCTCCGCCTCTTGCGGCCACGTGCACTGGGGCATCGCGCCGTCCTGGTCGGTGTCGCACTCATTCTGCGTCGTCACCGCATGGACCGGGACCCCCTCCGCCCCGTACGCCTGCACGAACTTCGTCAGATAGTCCGCGTACGGGCCGAGGTAGCGGCGACGGATCGTGCCGCCTAACAACGAGTCGTTGTCCTTCATCCACGCCGGCGGGCTCCATGGCGAGGCGAGCAGAAACAGGTCCGGATTGACCGCGCGCACCTCGCGCAGCATCGGCAGGATCCACCGCCGGTCGTGCGCGATGGAGAACCGCGTCAGCTGCGGATCGGGCGTCGCGCTCTCGTCGTAGCTGTACGCGGCGGTCGAGTAGTCGCTCGATCCGACGCACGCGCGGCCGACGTTCAGCCCCATCTCCGACGGGTGATAGAGCTCGTGGAAGAGCGCACCGCGCGCGCCCGCCGCGAGCCGGTTGAACGTGTAGCACGCGGCGTCGGTGAATGCCGCGCCGAAGCCGAGGACCTCCTGGCGCCGGTTGGGCGTCACGACGACGTCGGCCGCGGTCGGCGAGCCTGACGCCGCGCGCCAGACGAGTTCCGGCCGCGCGGCGTGGCGCTGGGTGCCCGTCGTCTGGTACACGCGGACCGGACCGGCCGCAGCGGGGAGGACCGGCGGACGCGCCGGCGCGGAAATCGCGCCTGCCGCGACCTGCTGTATGCCTAACGTCGGCAGACCGATCGCTGCGGCGCCCAGCCCCGCTGCGCTCGTCTGAAGGAAGGCGCGACGACGCACGTCGATGTCGGGCATGAAGGAGCGTGTCCTCGGATCGGAGTTGGCAGCGGGGGGTCGACGTGCGTCAATCTCGCGCGGGGCGCGCAAAGCGGAACCCTGCGCGCTTCCGCCAGGTGGCACGATCGAACGTCGACGACGTCGGCTCGTCGAGTCGCAGCGCGGGAACGACGAATTTGCGCCAGGGCTCGATGCTGCCCGCCGCTCGCCGCCGGTTCGAGGACGCCTCGTGCTGTCGGCGGCATCGATGACCGGCACCGCCGGCGCGCCGACCGCCCGCAATCGTGAAACGCGCCGACGCACGAGAGGGGCGAGGAATCATCCTCGCCCCTCTCGTGCCTTCCCGTCAGTACCGGTGAACGCCGGTGCCGCGTCTGGACGTCGCGCTCACTCCACCGTCACGCTCTTCGCCAGATTCCGCGGCTGGTCCACGTTGCTCCCCCGCTTCACCGCGATGTAGTACGCGAGCAGCTGCAACGGAACGCTCGCCAGGATCGGCGTGAGCATGTCCACCGTCTCGGGCATGCGGAACTCGTAGTCGATCTTGCCCGCGAGCGCCGGCTCGTCGCGTGTCGTGAGCGCGATGATCTTGCCACCTCGCGCCTGCACTTCCTGTACGTTCGACACGACCTTGTCGAACACCGCGTCGTGCGGCGCGACGACGACCACCGGCATCAGCGTGTCGATGAGCGCGATCGGCCCGTGCTTCATCTCCGCCGCGGGGTACCCTTCGGCGTGGATGTAGCTGATCTCCTTCAGCTTGAGCGCCCCTTCGAGCGCCGTCGGGAAGTTGAAGCCGCGACCGAGGTAGAGGAAGTTGGACGCACGCTTGAACTCCTCCGCGAGCGCCTCGATCTCCTCCGCCCGATCGAGGATGCTCTGCACCTGACCGGGGAGCGCGGCCAGTGCCTGCGCGAACTCGCGCCCGCGCGCCACGCTCAGATCGCGGAGTCGCGCCAGCTTCAGCGTGAACAGTGCGAGGGCGACGACCTGGCTCGTGAACGCCTTCGTCGACGCGACGCCGATCTCGGGGCCGGCGTGCAGGTAGATCCCGCCGTCGTCCTCGCGGGCGATCGTCGAGCCGACCACGTTCACCAGGCCTAACGTGCGCGCCCCGCGCCGCTTCGCCTCGCGCATCGCGGCCAGCGTGTCGGCAGTCTCGCCGCTCTGCGAGATGACGATGACGAGCGTGTTGGGCGTGACGATCGGGTTGCGGTACCGGTACTCGCTCGCGTACTCGACCTCGACCGGAATGCGGCACAGCTCCTCGATCATCATCTCACCGATCAGCGCGGAGTGCCAGCTCGTGCCGCACGCCGTGATCGTGATGTTGTCGATCGTGAGCAGCTCTTCCTTCGTCAGGTTCAGACCGCCGAGCTTCGTGAAGCCCTCTTCCAGCAGCAGGCGGCCGCGCATCGTGTTCTCGAGCGTCTGCGGCTGCTCGAAGATCTCCTTCAGCATGAAATGCGGAAAGCCGCCGCGCTCGATCTGGTCGAGGTCCCAGTCGATGCGACTCACTTCCTTCGACACGTCGCGCGCGTCGAGGCCCATCACCTTGTAGCCCTCGCGCGTCACGACGGCGAGCTCACCATCCTCGAGGTAGACGACATCGCGCGTGTGGGCGAGGATCGCGCTCACGTCGCTCGCGACGAAGTACTCGTTCTCGCCGATGCCGATGAGCAGCGGGCTGCCCTTGCGCGCGGCGACGATCTTGCCGGGCTCCGCGCCGTGGACGACGGCGATGCCGTACGTGCCGTCGACGTGCGCCAGCGCTTCCAGCACGGCGTCCTCAAGGCAGCCATCGTAGGCGCTCTCGATCAAGTGCGCGAGCACCTCGGTGTCGGTCTCCGACGACAGCGTGTGCCCGGTCTGCTCGAGCAGCGTCCGGATGGCGGTCGCGTTCTCGATGATGCCGTTGTGGACGACCGCGACGGTCACCTGCTCGTCGGTGTGCGGATGCGCGTTGCGCGTCGTCGGCGGCCCGTGCGTCGCCCAGCGCGTGTGGCCGATCCCGAGCGTGCCGTGCACCGGGTCGGCACCGAGCGCGGACTCGAGGCGCGCGATCTTGCCGGCCGCCTTCCGCGTCTCGACGCCCTTGCCGTTCATCACGGCCACCCCGGCCGAGTCGTAGCCGCGGTACTCGAGCCGCTTGAGCCCCTCGATCAGTAAAGGCACCGCGGCACGGGGGCCGACGTAGCCGACGATTCCACACATAGACGTTGTCAGGTTGAAGATGCGAGCGCGTCCAGCGGCACGCGCGACCGCGCGACGAGCGCGCGCGCGTCCGACTCGGTCGGCCCTTCCGCGATCACGCGCACGATCGGCTCGGTGCCACTCGGCCGCACGTGGACCCAGCGATCGGGCCACGCGAGCCGGAGCCCGTCCTGCGTATCGCGCGTCGCGTCGGGGAACGCGTCGCCGAGCGCGGCATACACCGCGTCGAGCGGCGCGTTCGGCCGGTCGAGCTTGTCCTTGACGATCGCGTACCGCGGATGGTCAGCGACGATCGCCGACAGCGGCCGCCCCTCCGCCGCGAGCAACTGCAGCACGAGCGCCGCGCCGAGCGGGGCGTCGCGCCCGAGGTGCAGCTCGGGCAGAATCACGCCGCCGTTCCCCTCCCCGCCAACGATCGCGCCCTCCGCGCGCATCCGCACCGCGACGTTCACCTCACCCACCGGCGCCCGGATCACGCGGCTTCCCGCCGCCTCGGCGACGTCGTCGACGACGCGACTCGTCGACAGGTTGGTCACGACGACGCCCTTCGCGTGCGCGAGCACCACCCGCGCCGCGAGCGCGAGCGTGTAGTCCTCGCCGATCGCGCGACCGGTCTCGTCGACGAGGGCGAGGCGGTCGACGTCGGGATCCACCGCGAAGCCAACGTCCGCTCCGGCCGCGCGCGTCAGCGCTTCGAGTTCGCCGAGGTTCTCCGGGATCGGTTCCGGAGGGCGTGGGAAGCGACCGTCGGGCTCCATGTTGACCGCCGTCACCTCGCAGCCGAGCCGCTCGAGCAGGTAGGGCATGACGACGGCGCCGGCGCCACGGCAGGCGTCGAGGGCGACCTTGAACCGCCGCGCGCGGATGCGCGCGACGTCGACGTACGGCAGGGCGAGCACCTGCTCGATGTGCCGTCGCGCGGCATCGTCGTCGGCGACGACCGCGCCCAGCTGGTCCCATGTCGCGTACCGCGTGCCCTGCTCCATCCCCGCGCGCATCTCCGCCCCTTCGGTCGCGTCGAGAAAGAGCCCCGACGACCCGACCATCTTGAGCGCGTTCCACTCGATCGGGTTGTGGCTCGCCGAAATCATCAGCCCGCCCGCGGCATGGTGGTGCTCGACGGCGAGCTGACAGGTGGGCGTCGTCGTCAGGCCGAGGTCGATGACGCGCGCGCCGATCGACTCGAGCGCCGAGACGACGACGCGCTGGAAGAGCGGCCCCGACACGCGGCTGTCGCGCCCGACGACGACCGTGCGCGCGCCCCCGCGCTCCGCATGACGCGCCGTCGCCCACGCCCCGAACGCGGCCGCAAAGCGCGCGACGACCTCTGGGGTGAGCCCCTGCCCCACCCGTCCGCGGACGCCGGACACGCTGACCATCAAGCCTTCGTACGCCATCAGAGGGGTCGGGAACGCGAGGTGTGCGGGTGAGTCCGGCGGGCGGGAAGCGTCAGAAGGTATGCGCGCCCGGTCCGGCGCGCAGTCTCGGAGCGCCGGGGCTACCTTGGGCGCGACGACCCCGTTCCCCCGTCCATGGCCGACCCGCTCGCCGTCGTTCCCTACGCCCTCGCCGCGACCGGTGGTCGCATCGACGCCGACGGCGTGACGTTCGACGCCGCCCAACTCACGGCGGCTGGGCTCACGCTGCTCCGCCGTTCGGCGCCGCTCGTCCGCGCCCTCGCGGGTCGCCGCGCGGCGATCCTGCTCCCGACCTCGCCCGCGTTCCTCGTCGCGCTCGCGGCCTGCGAGGGGCGCGGCGCGGTGCTCGTCAACCCGCTCGCCGCCCCGCCCGAGATCGCGGACCAGCTCGCGGACGCGGACGTCGGCGCGGTGTTCACGACGGCCGCGCTCGCAACCCGCCTGCCAGCGGGCACGGTGCACGTGCTCGTCGACGGCGCGCCTGCGGTGGCGCGGGTGGTCGAGGCCGACGGCACGACGTGCGAGGTGGACCTCGCGGCCCACGCGGGCGACGCGCTCGCGCTCGAGGGCTCGCGCGACGCGGACGGAAGCGACGAGGAGGCCGCCGTCGTCTACACGTCGGCGATGCGCGGCCGGGCGTTAGGCGCGATCCTCACGCACCGCAACCTCCTCTCCAACGCGCGCGCGACGATCGAGGCGGGAGGGGTCACGGCCGCCGACCACGCGCTCGCGGTGCTGCCGTTCTCGCACCTGTTCGGGCTCGTCGTCTCCGGGCTCACCCCCCTGCTCGCAGGCGGCCGCGTGACGACGATGGCGCGGTTCAACCCGATCACCGCCGTGGACCTCATCGCCCACCAGGGGGTGACGTTCCTCGTCGGCGTGCCGGCCGTGTTCGCCGCGCTGCTCCAGGCCGCCGAGCGACGAGGGGATCTCCGCACCCACGCGCTCCGCACGTGCATCTGTGGGGGCGCGCCGCTGCCGGTCGCCCTGCAGGACCGCTGGGCAGCGACGACGGGGGTGGAGCTGCGGCAGGGGTACGGACTCACGGAAGCGGGACCGGTCTGCCTCTTCAACCGTGTCGACCGCCCGAACCGCCGCGGAACGTTAGGCGTTCCGTTTCCCGGGATCACGGTCGCGATCCGCGACCCGAACACGGGAATGCCGTGCCAGGAGGGGTCGCGGGGCGAGATCTGCGTCCGCGGCCCGAACGTCGGCCCGGGATACGTGAGCCACGGCGCGGACGGACTCGGACGCTGGCCAGACGCGTCGGGCGACGGAAGCCCGTGGCTCCGCACCGGCGACCTCGGGACAGGGGATGCGGACGGCTACGTGACGTTCGAAGGGGTGTGCAAGCCGATGTTCACTCGCAATGGGTTCAACGTCTACCCTCGCGAGTTGGAGAGGGTGGTCGGGGAGATGCCGGGCGTGAGGAGAGTGCGAGTACGGGCGGTGCCGGACGCGGTGCGCGAGCATGACATCGTGCTCGAGGTGGAGGGAAGGGTGGAGGAGGGGGAGGTGAGGAGGTGGTGTGAGGAGAGGTTGGGGGGGTACAAGCAGCCGAGGGGGGTGGAGGTAGTCGCCTGACGGCGCGCGGGATTCGTCCCGCGGGATCCGTCCCG
>DASWUT010000392.1:0-3817 GCA_036401455.1 Gemmatirosa sp.
AAGCCCTGTTGGGGCGATCCGTCGTTCGGGTTGTCAAACCCGACCAGTTGACCGGCGGTGTTGACGCCGGACAGGAACGTGTTGGACGCCCCCGGAGCGTCGAACGTGGTGAACGTTCCCGCACTGTAGACGAAGCCGTGCTCGTTGAAGTCGGCAGCACCGGTGTAGGTACCGACGATCTGGCCGGCGTCGTTGATCCCTTCCGCCTGCACGTCCGGAGCGGCTCCCGGGACGTTGAGGGTCGTGAACGCGCCGGCGTTGTCCAGAAAGCCGTGCGTGCCCATGGCGTCGCTGTAGTACCCGACGACCTGCCCGGCGGCGTTGATGCCGGTCGCGACGGTGGACCTCGCGCCCGGCGCGGCGATCGTCGTGAACACGCCGCCGACGTCGAGGAACCCGTATCCCTGGCCCGTGGTGGTCACATAGCTCCCGACGATCTGACCAGCGTCGTTGATGCCCAGCGCCGCCGCGATCGCCGCGCCCGGCACGCCGAGCGTGGTGAACGTGCCGCCCGAGTAGACGAACGCGTGCTCGGTGTAGTAGTCCCGGTAGTCGTACACGCCGACGATCGTTCCGCTCGCGTTGATGCCTTCGAGGGTGGTGTTCGCAGCCCCGGGGGCGCTGAGCGTGGTGAACGTGCCCGCGTTGTCGATGAATCCATAACCCGCTGTGCGGTCTACCGAGTACCCACCGACAATCTGGCCGGCCGCGTTGAGACCGTGCGGCTGGGTCAACTCGGCGCCCGGCACGTTGAAGGTCGTGAATGTGTAGCCCTGCGCCTGGGCGCGCTCGGGCGCGAGCGCGACGGCGATGGCGAGGGTGAGGAGCGCGCCGATGGCGATCCGCGAAGCCCGGCGGGGTGCGATGGAGGTGGCTTGCATTGCTGGGGTCGTGTCGGGGCAGTGGCACGCGCGCGTACGGGGACGCTCCGGGCCGTGCCGGCCGCCGGGGTGACGGCCGTACCCGGCAACGCGTAGAACTGCGGCTATTCGCGTCACGCAGCGCCGCCGCTACCGCCCCCCGCCGAATCCGCGCGCCCGAAGCGTGTCGAGCTGCGCGCGCACCTCGCGCGACGGGGCCGATGGTGTGTGGGTGGCGTCCCGTGCCGCGAGAGCCTCCTGGAGTCGCTGGGCCGCGGTCGCCGAGTCGCCTCGCACCAGGTACGCGCGAGTGGCCCACAGCGCACCGTTGCCGGTCGCGATCGGGGCGTCGTTCGCGCGCCCGAACGCGCGCAGGCGCTCGGCCCGATCGAGGACCTCCGCCCAGCGGCCGCGTGCCGCCAGGGCGGCGAGCGCGTTGTCGACGATGTCGACCCGTACGGGCGCGACCACCCCGGGGAGCGCGTCGAGGATCGCCAGCGCGCTGTCGGCTTCGGCCGCCGCGGCCACGGTATCTCCGCGTCGGAGCAGCACGACCGACCGGTACGCCCGGAAGTGCGCCGCCTCGCGGCTGCCTGCGCCGTAACCGAGCGTCGCGAGGCGGATGCCGTCGCGCGCGACCGAATCCGCGACCGCAGGCGCGTTCCCCGCGCCGCCCAGAAAACCCACGCGGCCGAGCATCGCGTCGAGACGCTCGACGGCGAGCGGGGCGCCTAACGAGTCCATGACCGCGATCGCGCGCGCGTAGTACGCGTCCCGCTCCCGCGCCGTGCCGGGGTGCACCGTGCCGAGCACGCGGTAGGCCCAGGCGCGCGCGGCCGTGGGCGCGTTGGTGCGCGCGGTCTCCGCGGCAACCACCGCGAGGGCGAGCGAGTCGGCCTCCCCGAACCGGCCGCGGTCGAGGGCGAGCGTGGCCCGCGCTCCGGCGACGCGGGCGCGCAGCTCGCCGCGCGCGTCATCGCGGGCAGCTGCATCGGCAGGCAGCGCCGCGCACGCCGCGTCGAGGTCGCGTTGGGCGGCCGCGAAGCCGTTCGTCCGCAGCGCGGCCAGCCCCGCCGCGAGGCTCGCCTCGGCAAACGCCGTGGACCGCGGGCCGTAGCTGCTCCGTGCGAGGATCACCGCCGAGTCGAGGACGGTGGCCGCCTCGTGTGCGCGGTCCTGGGCGACGTAGGTCGCGCCGATCGCGGTGTAGAGCCGGGCGCGCGTGCGCGGGTCCGCGGCGAACGCGTCGGGCACGCGTCGCGCCGCGCTGTCGAGCGCCTGCGCGAGCGAGGCGTGCGGGCCGAGGCGGGTGACGACGCCGCCCGTGGTCACGTCCGGCGCACCCAACAACTGCTCGAGGAACGACGCGACGCGCTCCGAGCGCTCGGCCTCGCGCTGGCTCGCGCGCGCCTCCCACAGCGCGATCCCGGACCCGGCGACGAGTGCTGCGCCCGCGACGCCGAGCCCCGCAACGAGCGCGCGTCGCCGCCGCACGAACACCCGCGCGCGGTAGCCGAGCGTGTCCGGGCGCGCGAGCACCCGATCGCCGCGCAGGTAGCGCTTCACATCGTCGGCGAGCGCGTCGACGGTGCCGTAGCGCCGTTCGGGCTCCTTGCGCAGCGCGGTGCGCACGATCGCGTCCAGGTCGCCGCCGAGCGCGCGCGCGTGGCGCGCCGGCGAGGGCAGCGCGCGCGCCCGTGCGGCCGCGTCGTCGCCCGGCGCGACCACGTCGGGGAGTGGCGGCACCGGGTGGTCGAGCACCGCGATGATCGCCTCGGCGGGGCTCAGCGCGTCGGCGTCGAGCGGCGTGCGGCCGGTCAGCAGCAGATAGAGGAGCGCGCCTAGCGCGTAGACGTCCGCGGCCGTCGTCACGCTGCCGCCGCGCACCTGTTCGGGCGCGGCGAACGCGGCGGTGAACGGCGACAGGCCGGCCCCCGTGAGCGTCCCCGGACGTCCGGCCCCGTCGAGGAGCTTGGCGACGCCGAAATCGAGCAGCTTGACCGTGCCCTCGCCGGTGACGAAGACGTTGGACGGCTTGAGGTCGCGGTGGATGACGAGCGCGCGGTGCGCGTGGGCGACCGCGGCGCACACCTGGCGAAAGAGGTCGAGCCGCGCCGGGATCGGCAGCCGCCGCGCGTCGCAGTAGACGTCGATCGGCTCGCCCGCGACGAACTCCATGACGAGGTACGGCAGCCCGTCGGCCGTCGTGCCGCCGTCGAGCAGCTGCGCGATGTTGGGGTGCGTGAGCGAAGCGAGGATCTGGCGCTCGCTCTGCAGCCGCCGCGTCATCAGCGTGCTGTCGGCGCCGCGCCAGACCGTCTTGACGGCGACGCGGTGGGCGAACGCGCCATCCGTGCGCACCGCCTCGTACACGGTTCCCATCCCGCCCTCGCCGACGCGCCGCCCCACGCGGTACGGGCCGAGCTGGGATCCGTCGAACGGCGGTCCCGCCGCCGCAGGGGGCACGTCGCCGTCGAGGAACGCGGCCCACCCCGCCGCGGTGACGCTCGGCCCATCGAAACGCGCGCCCGCCGCCGCGTCGGCGGCGAGCAGGCGTTGAACCTCACGGCGGACCGCCTCGTGCGCGGTGCTCGCCGCAAGGTGGGCGTCGCGCGCCGCCGCGGGCAGGGCGGCCGTCTCCCAGAACAGCTGCTTGACGGCCGGCCAGTGCTCCGCGGCGGGGGCGCGCGCCATGACGTGTGTTAGACGTCAGGCACGAGCGCGCCGGCGGGCCGCCAGCCCGAGGCTCGCGAGCCCGACGCCGAGCAGGGCCCACGTGGAGGGCTCCGGCGTGCTCGTCATCCCGCCGCCTCCACCCCCACCGGTCGCGACCAGGCGCGACGCGTAGATCGCGTCGATCTGCGCCGCGCTGAGGTCCGTGTTGAAAACCGCGACGTCGGCGATCGCACCGTCGAAGTAGCGGCCGCCGAAGGCGTTGCTCTGGCCGATGTAGAAGG
>DASWUT010000393.1:0-2787 GCA_036401455.1 Gemmatirosa sp.
GCGGTGTACACCCCGCTCGTCGCGGTCGGGCTGATGGTCTTCTACGTCTACGCGCTGATGTGCATGAGCACCGTGACGGTGACCGTGCGCGAGACCGGCGGCGGGGCCGCGGGGTGGCGATGGGCGTCGGTGCAGTTCGGCTACATGCTCGCGCTCGCGTGGGTCGCGGCGTTCGTGGTGTATCAGGGCGGACGGCTGCTCGGACTCGGGTAGGAAGAGGGAGGGACCATGCTGCAGACGCTGATCATCGTGCTCGTCGTCGCCGTCGCCTTTGGCTTCATGGCGCGGCGCGCGATTCGGACGCTTCGGCCCGCGGTCAAGGCGGGGTGTGGCGACGGCTGCGGCTGCGGGACCGCCGCGTCGGGCGCGTCGGGCGACTGGGCGAAGAGCTGACCGGCGTCCGCGCGGCCCCCCTTCGCTTCACACCGGTTTAGCGACGCCGCGCGCTGGCGCGAGGGCCGCCCCGCCGCGATCGTGTGGGATGGGAATGCGGTCCATCCAGGAAGCAACTGCGGACTACGAAGCGTGGCTCGGTCGTTACACGCCACTCGTCGCGGCCGACCTCGCGCGCAAGCACGAGCAGATGCGCGCGAACGCGTTCGTGTTTCTGCGCGCGACGTTCTATCGATGGGCGGCGTGGTGGCCGCGCCGCTGCCCCGATCTCGCCGCACGGCCGCAGGTGCCGAGCGTCGGCGATCTGCACATCGAGAACTTCGGCACGTGGCGCGACGCCGAGGGGCGGATCGCGTGGGGCGTGAACGACTTCGACGAGGCGTGGCCGCTTGCCTGGCCGCAGGACCTCGTGCGACTCGCCGCGAGCGCGCACCTCGCCGCGGAGCGCGGCACTCTCGCCAGCGAACCGCGTGACGTCGCGGGCGCGCTGCTGAGCGGGTACCGCGACGCGATCGCCGCGGGCGGGATGCCGTACGTCCTCGCCGAGAAGCATCCCGCGCTCCGCGCGATGTGGCAGGCGCAGCGGCCGGACGCCGCGGCGTTCTGGGCGAAGCTCGACACGCTTCCGGACCTTGCCACGGACGACGCGGTGCCGGACGGGGCGCGCCGCGCGCTCGCCAGCTCGCTGCCGGCGCGCGGCCTTCGCCACCGCGTCGTGCGTCGCGTTGCGGGACTCGGAAGCCTGGGGCGCACGCGGCTGGTCGCGATCGCGGAGTGGCAGGGCGGCCGGATCGCGCGCGAGGTGAAGGCGATCGCGCCGAGCGCGGTCGCGTGGGCGGCGGCGTGTCCGCCGCGCGCGGCCGACGTACGGATCCGCGAGACGGTCGAGCGCGCGGTGCGCTGCACCGACCCGTTCTATCGCGCGCGGCGCCGCTGGCTCGTGCGGCGCCTCGCCCCGGACATGCGGCGCTTCGACCTCACCGACCTGCCGCACCGCCACGACGAACAGCACCTCTTGCACGCGATGGGCTGGGAGACCGCCAACGTGCACCTCGGCGGCGCCCGCGCGTCCGCGCTCGCCGCGGACGTGGCGAAGGTCGAACGCGCCCAGGGCCGCGGGTGGCTCGCGTCGGCCGCGGCGCACATGGCCGCCGCCGTCACGGCGGACTGGACGGTGTGGGGGGCGACGCCTGTCACAAGGACGCCTATGACGACGACGCCCGCGATGGCGGCGCCGTGACCACGCCGTCTTGACCGCGGCCGGCGTGCTGCCGTTGGGCGAGGTTGCCGTGCGCCTGGGTGCCGCGACGATCGCCGGCGCGGTGCTCGGCGCCAACCGCAACCTGCACGGCAAGGCGGCCGGGCTGCGCACCCACGCGCTCGTCGCGCTCGGCGCCGCGCTCGTCACGGCGGCCGCCGCGCAGGCCGATGCGGCGGGCTCGACGCGGGTGATGCAGGGCGTGATCACGGGGATCGGGTTCCTCGGCGCGGGCGTGATCCTGCACCCGCGCCCGGAACCGCCCGCCACGCGGCGGTCCAACGGCGGTGGCGCGACCGACGGTGCCACACCGGCGCGGCCGCGCGCGCGGCCGCGCTCCGCGGTGCGCGGCCTCACGACCGCTGCCACGGTGTGGGTCGCCGCCGGGCTCGGACTCGCGTCGGGGCTCGGCGCGTGGGCGATCGTGCTCGTCGGTACCGTGCTCACGCTCGTGATCCTGGCCGGCGGCGGCCGGGTCGAGACGGGCGTGCGGCAGCGCCTGCGGCGACGCCTACGTCGGCGGCGCCTCGGGACGCGACGCCCCCTCGAGCACCACCACCGCGCCGGCCACGAGGTCCGCGTGGGTGAGCGACAGGTGCGCGCGGACGACGCCTAACGCGGCCGCGCGGGCGGCGGCGCGGCCGTGGAGCACGAGCTGTGGACGCCCGTCCCAGGCGACCGCGACTTCGGCGTCGCGCCAGCCGATGCCGCGCGCGTCCTCGCTCCCGGCGAGCGCCTTGTAGACCGCCTCCTTCGCGGCAAACCGTGCGGCGAAGTGACGCGCGGGCTCGGCCCGGGCGCGCGCGTACTCGGCCTCCGCCGGCGAGAAGAGCCGCGTCACGGCCCGCTCGCCCTTCGCCTCGAGCAGCGCCGCGACGCGCGCGATGTCGACGAGATCGAACCCGACGCCGAGGATCACGGGCTCGCGCCGCCGCGCTCGCGAAGGAGCGAGCGCCAGAGCCGCCCCATCCCGCCGCGCGGATCGGCGAGCGCGGGCACCGACGCCTCCCACGACGCGTCGGCGGCGGCGAACGCGCGGCCTAACGCGGCCGTCCACGCGCCCCACGCCGCCGGGCGCGCGTCGGGACCGGCCGCGGCGAGCGTGCGGGCGCACTCGCCCACCTCGGCGAGCGCGA
>DASWUT010000394.1:0-2232 GCA_036401455.1 Gemmatirosa sp.
CGGCGCCGAGCGCGACGGGCGGGAGGGCGAGGGTGACGACGCCGTCGGCGTCGCCGCCGCGGACGACGAACTGCACGCCAGGCGCACCGTCGGGGGTCGCGACGAGGCCAAAGTTGTCCGGGTCGAAGCGGAGCGTCGCGAGCGCGGCGCGGGCCCGCGCGCGCGCGCTGTCGTCGGCGGCCGGGGCCTGCAGCGTGTCGAGCGTTGCGCGAGCGCGCGCAAACGCGCGCCGGCCGGCGTCGACGAGCGCGGCCGACGCGGTCGGGCCGAAGAGCGCGGCGAGCGTGGCCGGACGGCCGCTCCGCAGATCGACGACGCGCCGTCGAAGGGTCTCGGAGTGCGCGTCGCCGGCGCGGTCGACGGTCGTCCGCAGGTCGATCGTCACGTACGGCCCGTGCACCGCGACGAGGCCGACGCCGTGCTCGGCGACGAGCGTGGGATCGTCCTCGGGATCGTCGTCGTCGTCGAGCGGACGCGCCTCGGGGTGCGCGGCGGCGTAGCGCGCGGCGAGGTGCGGTACCTCCTGGTCGGCGAGAACGAGCGCGCTGTCGCCGGTGAGCAGGTCACGACGATAGACGCGCACGGTCGCGAACTCTGCGCCGTCGAAGCGCACGCCGTCGTCGACCACGTAGACGTCGGCGAGGCGTCCATCCCAGCGCGTCAGAAACAGCGGCGCGCTGCGCACGCGGACGCCGCCCGGGCCGCTCGTCACCCAGTACGTCGAATCTCCGGCCACGGCGAGGAACTCGGCCGCGGGCGTCGGGGCGCGTCGATGCGCCGCTCCGCGGCACGACACTCCCGCCAGCACGGCCGCCGCGATTCCTGCGGCAACGCCCACGCGGGCGCGACGAACCGGGCGACGGCAGAACGCGACCATAGAGGCGAGAATATACGCGCGCCCGGGGTGCGCACCGACGGTGTCATCCTTGCGCTGCACGGTTCTCCATGTCCGCTGCCTCCCGTCGCCCCTCGGACCGCCGCCCGTCGGTCCCCGGACCACCGCCGTCGGGGCGGCGCTCCCCGCCGCACGCGCCGACGCACGCCGGCGCGCGCGCGGCCGCGCACGCCGAGCCGGCGGTCACGGTCACCGAGCCGCGCTGGCCGGTGATCCTGGCCGTGCTCGGCGTGGGGCTGCTGTCGCTCGCCCTGCCAGGATCGCTCACGATCGGCCCGCCGTGGCTCCTGCTCGTCGTCGTGTCGTGCCTGCTGGTCCCGACGATCGCCGCGCATCGCACCGGACGGAGCGCGCTCAACCAGCGGCTCGGGATCGCGCTGCTCGGGGTGATGACGGTCGCGCTGATCGCGGGGCTGGTGCGGCTGGTCGCCGCGCTGCCGTCGAAGGCCGAGGCGCCGGAGACGCTGCTGCGCTCGGCCGCGGCGCTCTGGCTGACGAACATCCTCGTGTTCGCGTCGTGGTACTGGCGAGTGGACGCGGGCGGGCCGCACGCACGGTCGCGGTCGCACCCGCGCGACGCAGCGTGGACGGGAGCGTTCCTCTTTCCGCAGCAGACGCTCGACTCGGACGACGGCGGCGGCGCGCGTGCCATGCACTGGCGGCCGGAGTTCGTCGACTATCTGTTCCTCGCCTTCAACACGAGCACTGCCTTCTCGCCCACCGACGCCCCCGTGCTCTCGCGGTGGGCGAAGCTCCTGATGATGACCCAGTCGCTGATCTCGTTCGCCACCGTCGCGGTGCTCGCCGCGCGCGCCGTCAACATCCTCTGAACGCGCCGTGAGCAACGTCGCGACGGTAGAGGGGACGCCTAACGCGGTGCGAGCCGCAGGGTCGGCCGGCGGGCGCGACGCGCCGGTGGGCTCGATGCGCGTGGCGAAGCTCGCCGCGGCGGCGACGGCGGCCGGGCTCGGCGTCGTTGCGCTCGGGCTCGGATTGTGGGCCGTGCGCGACCTGCTGTTCATTGCCTTCCTCGGCGTTCTCTTCGGACTGCCCGCGGCGGCGGGCGCCGAGCGACTCGCGCGCATCGGCGTGCCGCGCGCGGCCGGCGCGGCGCTCATCGTCGTCGGCGCCTGCGCGGTACTCGGCGGCGTGGGCGCGTGGCTCGCGCCGACGCTCCGGCAACAGTCGGCCGAGATTCAGTCGCGCGTGCCCGATGCGCTCGCCGAGCTCGACGCCTGGCTCGCGTCGCACGACACCGGGCCGCTGCGGTTCGTCCTCGGCGCGCCCACGGCCCCGGCCGCGGAACGGGTGGTGGACTCGACGATCGTGCCCGCGGC
>DASWUT010000395.1:0-2599 GCA_036401455.1 Gemmatirosa sp.
ACATCGAGGTGAGCCGCGACGTGACCGCGCGGCGGCGCGCCGAGGCCGCCCTCGCCGCGCGCGAGGAGGAGCTCCGCCAGGCGCAGAAGATGGAAGCCGTCGGGCGCCTCGCCGGCGGGATCGCGCACGACTTCAACAACCTGCTCGCCGCGATCTCGAGCTACGCCGAACTGCTGCTCGACGCACTGCCCGACGACCCCGAGGCGGCCGCTCCGGGCACGCTCGCCGCCGTCGTCACCGACGCGCGCGAGGACGTGCGCGAGATCCGCCGCGCCGCCGAACGCGGCGCGACCCTGACGCGGCAACTGCTCGCCTTCGGGCGCGGGCAGCTGCTGCAGACGCGCGAGATCGACCTCAACACCGTCGTCGGCGATCTGGGTCGGCTGCTCAACCGCGTGCTCGGTGCGGAGGTCGAGCTGCGCCTCGATCTCGCCGCCGAGCCAGCGCCGGTGCTCGCCGACCCGGGACAGTTGGAGCAGGTGCTGCTCAACCTCGCCGTCAACGCGCGCGACGCGATGCTCGGCGGCGGCGTGCTGTTCATCGGCACCCGTCACGTCACCGTGCCCACGGGTGCGGCGGCCGGGGCGACGGGCGACCTGGCGCCCGGGCGCTACGTCGCGGTCGACGTGCGCGACACGGGCGTCGGGATGGACGCGGCCACGCTCGCGCGGATCTTCGAGCCGTTCTTCACGACCAAGCCCGCAGGGCAGGGCACCGGGCTCGGGCTCGCGATGGTCTACGGCATCGTCGCGCAGACGGGCGGGCGCGTGACCGTCGACAGCGCGCCGGGACGCGGCACGACGTTCACGGTCTACCTCCCCGCCCTCGCGGCCGCGGCCATTCCCGAGCCCGAGCCCGAGCCGGTGCCGGCGCGCGCCGAGGCGCCGCGCGCGCCCGATGGCGCGGGGACGACGGTGCTCGTCGTCGACGACGAGTCGGCCGTGCGCGGCGCGGCCGCACGGGTGCTCGCCCGCCGCGGGTACACCGTGCTCGAGGCGCGCGACGGCGTCGAGGCGTTAGGCCTGGCCGAACGGTACGCCGGCCCCGTGCACCTGCTGCTGAGCGACGTGCGCATGCCCGGAATGGACGGGCGCGAGCTGGCCCGCCGCTTCCGCGTCGCGCGCCCCGAAGCGCGCGTGCTGCTGATGACCGGCTACCCGGGCTCCGAAGACCCCGGGCCCGACACGGACGGCAACGCCGCCCTTGCCACCGATCTCGACGCGGCCGACGCATTCGAGCCGCGCCCGGAGCTCGGCGACGCGCCCGCGCTCCAGAAGCCGTTCACCCTCGACGCGCTGGCCGAACGGGTGCGGGAAGTGACCGCGCGCGCCGAGCGGTAGCGGCCGCCGTCGCCACGGCGGCGAGCCCCGTTCCGGCCGCGATCCACGCCAGCCAGGCGAGCCGCTCCGCACCGGTGAGCTCGCGCGCGGTCTCCCAGAGCACGGCGGGCACGGTCAGCACGAGCGCGGCGGCGCGTGGAAGCGCGCCGTTGGGCACGGTCACGCGGGCGCGGAGCACCGGCGTGACGAGGTCGCGCCGTCCGTCGCGCACCGCGCCGACCACCAGGTCGCCCAGCTGCTCGGGCGTCATCGCGCGCCAGCCGGGTACGCGCACGAGGTTCCACCCCGCGGTGGTCCGTCCCCAGCCGTGATGGTTGGAGGCGACGACGGGGATCAGGCCTAACGCGGCCGCGCGCGCCGCGATTGCCGCGCCGTCGCGGTCGGCCTGCGCGTAGCCGCGCGGCGCCCCGTCGGCCACCTCGACCGCGCGCAGCGCCGCGGCCCCGTCGCGCGCCGCGGGCGTCAGCGCGTCGAGGACGGGATCGGGGATCGTCGCGATCGTCACCGGCCGGTCACCGTCCGGCAGCGCGCCCGCGCGCTCGAGCCGCGGCAGCACGCTCTCCATGTGGTCATCGGGGACGAGCGCAGAGTCGGCCGGCGTGAGGCCGAGCACGATGACGTGCACGCTGCCCAGTCGCGCCTCGAGCGCGGGCAGCAGCGACAGGCCGTCGCCGGCGCGGCGCGGGTTGCCCGCCGTGACCGCGGCCCCCGCGATCGCCCGGTGGTCCGAGACGAACGCGAGGTCGTACCCGGCCGCCGTGTGCCACGCGCGCCGCCACGCAGGGGTGATCAGGGCCGGCACGTCGTGCGACGCCGCGGTGTGGCTGTGAAAGTCGACGCGGACGAGGTCGGGGTCGGCCACGGTGAGCCCCGCCATCGGGCGCGGACCGAGGATCGCGCCCGCGTAGGCGGCCAGCAGGAAGGCGAGCGTGAGCGCGGCCGCAACGGACTCCGCCGCGAACGCGCGCGGCAACGACCGGCGCTCGCGGATGAGCACCCCGTCCACCCACACGCGCCGCCGCGCGGCGGCCACGCGCAGCGCGACCGCGCCCGCGACCACGGTCGCGAGCACCGCGGCGTGCTGCGGCGTCGAGAGCAGGCAGAGCGCGTCCGCAGCGCGCGCGAGCGGAGAGAGCGCCACGTACGCCGCAGGGAGGGATAGGGCGACGGGTTCGACCGCCGCCGGCACTGCCGGGGGCGCGACCACCCCGGGCACCGGCGCGAGCGCGCCTGCCCCGACGAGCGCCGCGAGCGCGAGG
>DASWUT010000396.1:0-1624 GCA_036401455.1 Gemmatirosa sp.
CGGCGCAGGAGGCGTTCGTCACGCTCACGAGCCTGGGCGCCACCGGGCGCGCGAGCGCGCAGGGGCTGGTGCTCAAGGGGCAGGACCCGGCGAACCACACGCTCGGCGCGATCACGGTCACCTACGACCCGCAGGCCGGGGTCGTGCGCGTGGCCGCGCTGCACGCGCCGCCCGCGGCCGGGACCGCGTACCCGGCGCTCGTGGGGGCGTTCGCGGCCGGCGACCAGCTGGGCGCGCGCGCGACGGCGGCCGGCACGGTCGAGGTCTACCGGAACGGGGTGCGGGTGGGCACGGTCACGCTCAGCGCGGCCGACCAGGCGTACTTCGGCGGGCGCGGCGGCTACATCGGCCTCGTCGACGTCGGCGCGCGCGGCGCCACCTTCGACGACTTCGGCGGCGGCACCGTCGCGCCGTAAGGCGTACCGCAGCGTCCCGGGTGGTGGGGTGCGCGACCAGGTTCGTTTGGTCTGCGCATCCCCGACCGGTGCGTCGCGAGGGATCCGGTTCCGGGCGGCCCGACGGCCGCCGCCGGACGAACGCTGGGCGTAGCGCCGACCGCAGCGCGGCACCGACGAGCACACGAACGGGCTGACGGAAGCGGGGTAGCGCCTAACGCCACCCGCCCGTATGCTCCCGCGCGAACCGGTGGCGCAGTGGCCCGTCGAATCCGCCACCGGTATGCCGCGCCGGCCAAGCGCTCGGACGCGTGAGCTGACCGTCCGCCGACGAACGCGTGCGCTGATCCGGGCGCGTCGGACGTCCCCGCGCTAGGCTGGTCGTGTCACCCTCCCGAGGAGGTCCCTGATGTCCGGTCACGTCGCGCTCTACGACACGGCCTACCGCCACTTTGCCGCGGCCGCGGAGGCCGCCGTTCGGGCCGAGACCTACGGCGAGGACCTCGGCCAGAGCAGCTGGCTCACGGCGGACGAGTGGCGCGCGAGCATCGCGCTGCTCGCGCTCCCGACGAGCGCCCACGTGCTCGAGGTCGGAAGCGGCTCGGGCGGCCCGGCCGTCTACCTCGCACGCGCCACGGGGTGCCGCATCACGGGCGTCGACGTGAACGCGCACGGCGTCGCGAACGCGGCGGCGCTCGCACGGGCGCAGGGCATCGACGGGCGCGCCGAGTTCCGCGCGCTCGACGCGCGCGGCCCGCTGCCCTTCGCCGATGGCACCTTCGACGCGGTGATCGCGAACGATGCGATGTGCCACCTCGCCAATCGGAGCGCCGTGCTCCGCGAGTGGCACCGCGTGGTCCGCCCCGGCGGCCGCGTGCTGTTCACCGACGCGATGGTGGTCACCGGCGAGGTGACGGACGCGGAGCTCGCCAGTCGCAGCTCCATCGGCCAGTACGTGTTCGTGCCGCCGGGGCTGAACGAGCGGCTGCTCGGCGAGGCGGGGTTCGCCGTCGAACGCGTCGAGGACGCGACCGCGAACGCCGCGGCGGTCTCGGCGCGGTGGCACGCGGCGCGCGCGCGGCACCGGGATGCCCTGGTCGCGAGCGAGGGCGCAGCGACCTTCGATGGGTTGCAGGCGTTCCTCGCCTGCGTGCACGCGCTTTCCGCCGAGCGGAGGCTGACGCGATGGCTCTACCTCGCGGCCAAGCCGCGGGCATGAACCGGGCGGC
>DASWUT010000397.1:0-8180 GCA_036401455.1 Gemmatirosa sp.
ACGTCGTGAAAAAGAGCAGGGCGCGGTAAGCTCCCAGGATCAGCCCGAAGCTGCCGGCCACCACCGCGGCTTTCACGGCACCCCTCCACGGCCCGTCGCCGTACGCCCGGCGTAGTCCGAACCACAGCCACGCCCAGAGGATGACCAGCATCGGCGTGGCGATCACGAGGTCCGGGTTGAGCGACCCGAGGCCGACGCGCCCCGACCGGATCGCGACCTCGAGCGGCAGCGCGATCACCGTATACGGCCCCATGAAGAGGCAGAGGAGCGCCGCGATCGTATGGAAGCCGAACGTGACGTGGTGGAGGACGGGCCGCGGCCGCCGCAGCTCGACGAGCGCCGTGACGGCCGCGAACATCGGCACGATCGCCGCGACGAGCGCCTTGGCCTGCGTGTCGCCGACCGCGTCGAACTTCGCCGCGTACGCGGCGAGCGTCACGCCGCGCGCCGCGATGCGCGCGTTCACCATCGCGCTCGCCGTCGCCGAGTAGAAGCCGAACCCGAGGTGGTTCGCGAGCGGCGTGGTGAGGAAGTGCTGGTTCAGCAAGCTCGCGTACGCGAAGTACGCTGCGTTGACGAGTAGGAACAGGCGCAGCGGCGAGAGGTACGGCTGCCGCGACCCGCGCATGTACGCCGTCGTGAGGGCCCCCGGGCGGCGCACGAGCGCCCAGAGCGACCGCAGCGCTTTCCCGTCGGCGGGCGCCAGGTGGTCCCAGAGTTCGGCCACGATCGCCGCGAGCGTGTAGGCGTGGTCCGCCGCCCGCCGCTCGCCGCAATGCGGACAGTACGGCGTGTCCGCAGAGTGGTCGCAGGTCACGCACCGCGGCAGCTCGCACGGGGGGGTGGAAACGTCATCCGCCACCGGCGGCGCAAGCGGCACCAATGGCGCGAAGCGGGAACGGACTGCGACGGGTGGCATCGTGCCACGATAAGACGGCGCGCCCCCGGCGCAACCCGGCCGGCGTTACGCCGCGTCTCGGCCCTGTGCCCCGGACCCGTCCATGAACTCGGACCGCCAGCTCGTCGCCGCATCGTCGATCTCGAGCACGACGCGCAACTCGTCCCAGGCGTCGCGGAGCGAGTCGCCGCGATCGACCCAGACCACGGTCCCGGGAAGAGGAGCCCGGTAGTGCCGGATGAACTTCACGTAGCGCCCAGAGGGAAGTTTGGCGACGCTTGCGAGGTTGTAATCCAGGCCGTCCAGGTCGTGCCTGAACCCGAGACCGTACCGCGCCGTGATCTCCGGTGGCTCGGCGTGCAGCATGACGAGCGCCTGGTCGATGCCGCTCGGCCACGCGAACGCATCGAGCGGAACCCTGACGAGGGCCGGGCGGCCGGGCGAGACGGTGCGGTGTGGCATCAGCGCTGGGTGTGCACGGTGACTTCGATGCGGATCTTCGCAAAGTCCCCCTCAACAATCACTCCCGGGCGCGGACCTGTCCAGCGCGCGTGGTGGGGTGGCGTGCCCGAGTCGGGCGGGGTGTCGGTGGTGAACTCGAGCCCGCGTGCGCCAGGCGGAAGCGGCCCGGTGTAAGCGTCCACGGACGGCGCGTAGCCGCCCCGGTTGGTACGTCCCCAGAGCTCGCCGCCCTGCTCCTGCAGCGCAGCGTGATCGGGCGTCTGGGTCGATGACGCGCGTCGGTGGTAGAGGCGCCGTCGGTTGGCCCGCGGCACGTGCATCGGCCCAGTATGCGACGGAGGCCGCCGCGCGACTGCATGGGAACTCTGCGGAGTGGTCGATTTCGTTACCGCGCCGCGCCCCGCGCTACGTTTCGCGCATGTTCGATGCGCCGCGCCCCGGCTCCCGCACCGCCGATTACGACTTCACCCTCCCGCCCGAGCTCATCGCCCAAACGCCGCTCGCCCGCCGCGACGCGAGCCGGCTCATGGTCGTCGACCGCGGCGCTGGCACGCTCGCGCACCGGACCTTTGCCGACCTGCCGTCGCTCATGCGCGCGGGCGACGTGCTGGTCCTCAACACGACGCGCGTGTTCCGGGCACGGCTGTTAGGCACCCGCCAGAACGGCGCGCGCGGCGAGGCGCTCCTGCTGCGCGCGCTCGACGGTGCGGGCCCGTACGGCCCGGACGCGTACGAGGCGATGGTCAGCCCGGGCGGCAAGCTCAAGCCCGGGCGCCGGTTGCAGGTGGCGGACGGTTTCGCCGTCGAGGTGCTCGACGTGCTGCCCGAGCGGCGCACGCGGGTCGTGCGTCTGCACGCCGCGGACGGCGACGTCGCCGGCGCGATCGAGCGCCACGGGCACGTGCCGCTGCCGCCCTACATCCAGCGCGCCGACGAGGCGACGGACGTCGAACGATACCAGACCGTGTACGCGCGCGAGGCCGGCTCGGTCGCGGCGCCGACCGCCGGGCTCCACGTCACCCCCGAGGTGCTCGCGGCGGTCGCCGCGCGTGGCGTGGCGCGCGCAGACGTCGTACTCCACGTCGGCGCGGGCACGTTCAAGCCCGTCGAGGTCGAGGACCCGGCCGAGCACGTGATGCACGAGGAGTGGTACGACGTCCCCGTGGCGAGCGCGGACGCGGTGAACGCGACGCGCGCGGCAGGGCGCGCGGTCTGGGCGCTCGGCACGACGTCGGCCCGCACGCTCGAGAGCGCGGTCGGCGCGGACGACCGCGTGCATGCAGGGTCGGCCGAGACGCGGCTGTTCATCCGGCCGGGGTACACGTTCCGGGCCGTCGACCGGCTGGTGACCAACTTCCACCTGCCGCGCTCGACGCTGCTGATGCTCGTCGCGGCGCTCGCCGGGTACGAGCTGACGTTGCGGGCCTACGAGGAAGCGGTGCGGGAGCGGTACCGGTTCTACTCGTACGGAGACGCGATGGTCATCGTATGAGCGGCCCGTTCTCATTCACGGTCGCGCACGTCGACGGTCGCGCGCGCGCGGGCAGTTTCACCACGCCCCACGGCCCGGTCGCGACGCCCGCGTTCATGCCGGTGGGCACGCTCGCGAGCGTCAAGGGCCTCGACCCCGACGACCTGCGCGCGTTAGGCGCGTCGATGGTGCTCGCCAACGCCTACCACCTCCACCTCCGCCCCGGCGACGACGTCGTCCGCGCGCTCGGTGGACTGCACCGCTTCATGGCGTGGGACGGCCCCATCCTCACCGACTCGGGCGGATTCCAGGTGTTCTCGCTCGAGGGGATGCGGCGCATCGACGAGGACGGGGTCGAGTTCCAGAGCCATATCGATGGCCGCCGACTGCACCTGACGCCCGAGCGCGTCATGCAGATCGAGCGCAACCTCGGCGCCGACGTCGTCATGCAGTTCGATCACGTCGCGCCGGGGCAGAGCGAGCCGCCGCTCGCGCGCGAGGCGATGGAGCGCTCGCTGCGCTGGCTCGACCGGTGCCGCACCGAGTTCGCGCGGCTGGCCGTCGAGGATGCGGACGCGCCGACGCCGGTGCAGGCGCTCTTTCCGATCGTCCAGGGCGGCATCCACGCCGAGCTGCGCCAGGCGTCGGCGCGCGCGATCGTCGGCGCGGGCGACTGGACCGGCTACGCCGTCGGTGGCCTGAGCGTGGGCGAGGCGAAGCCCGACATGTACGGGATGCTCGACGTCGTCGACGCCGAGCTGCCCGACGACCGGCCGCGCTACCTCATGGGCGTCGGCTACCCCGAGGACCTGCTCGAAGGCGTGCGGCGCGGAGTCGACCTGTTCGACTGCGTCGCGCCGACGCGCATGGGGCGCAATGGCGCGGCGCACACGCGCGATGGCCGCCTCAACCTGCGCAACGCGCGGTTCCGCGACGACCCCGCGCCGCTCGATGCGGAGTGCCGGTGCGCCACCTGCCGTCGCTTCTCGCGCGCGTACCTGCGCCACCTCGTCCTCGCCGACGAGATGCTCGGCCTGCGGCTGCTGTCGCTCCACAACGTGTTCTTCGTCGTCGACCTGATGCGTGAGGCGCGCGACCAGCTCGCCGGCGGAGACTTCGACGGGTGGAGCGTGCGGTGGCTCGCGCGCTACCTCGACGGCGAGCGCGCGCGCGGCGCGCGGGCGCGCCCGGTCACGCCGCACGTCGTGGCGCGCAAGGCATAGGACCGATCGGCGGAATCGTGGACCCCTGCGTTCGCGGGGGTCCACCGGTCCCTCGCACCAGTCCTACCCCGGGCGCGCCCTCTGGTCGGGTTAGATTGCGCGTATGTCAGCGCCCGCTCCTCTCCTGTCGTCGCTCGCCCTGCTCCAGCTCGGCGGTAACCCGAACGCGATCTTCGCCAATCTGCTGCCGCCGATCGCGATCGCGGCGATCTTCTATTTCATCGTCTGGCGGCCGAGCGCGCAGCAGCGCAAGCAGCAGCAGGACACGGTGCGCAAGATTCGCCCCGGGGACGAGGTGCTCACCGCTGGCGGGATCATCGGTCAGGTCGTGCACGTCGCCGAGCGCACGTCGGGGCAGCCGGGCGACGAGGACCGGATCACGATCAAGAGCGCGGAGTCACGCCTGATCGTCGAGCGCGGGCGCATCGTGCGCGTGGGCGGCGCGGTCGCGGCGGCGGCGCGCCCGGGCGCCTAACGGAACGCGGACGATGACGTTGCTCGACATCCACGTCCTCGGCGCGCCCGCGCTCCGGCAGCCGACGATCGCCGTGCGCGAGGTCACCGACGAACTGCGCGCGCTCGCCGACCAGATGCACGAGACGATGCACGCCGCGCGCGGCATCGGCCTCGCCGCACCCCAGGTCGGGCGCCCCGAACGGCTGTTCGTCGCCGAGGTCGACCAGCACGTGGTCACCCTCTTCAACCCCGAGGTCGTCACGGCCGAGGGCAAGGCCAAAGGTGAGGAAGGGTGCCTGTCGATCCCCGACGTCTACGCCGACGTCGAGCGCGCCGCGCGGGTCGTCGTGCGCGGGACGGGGCGCGACGGCGAGCCGATCGAGATCGAGGCGACCGAGTTGTTCGCGCGCTGCCTGCAGCACGAGATCGACCACCTGCACGGGCGACTCTTTCTGGACTACCTGAGCCCGTTCAAGCGTCGCTCCGCGCTGGCGAAATGGGAGCGGGAGAAGACCAAATACCCGGCGCTTCGGCGGGCGCTGACCCTGCCCGCCAAGGATCTGGCCGAGCAGCACAACGACGAGGCGCTCTAGGCGCACCGCCCCGGCCACCGTGCGCGTCCTCTTCTGGGGCACCCCCGACTTCGCGGTCCCGCCGCTCCGCGCACTGCTCGGCGAGGGGTACGACGTGGTCGGCGTGGTCACCGGGGTCGACAAGCCGCGCGGCCGCTCGCGGTCGCGGCTCGACCCGTCGCCGGTGAAGGCGCTCGCGGTGGCCGAGGGGCTCCCGGTGCTGCAACCCGAGAAGCCGCGCGGCGAGGCGTTTCTCGCCGCCGTCGGCGCACTCGCTCCCGACCTGTCGGTGGTCGTCGCCTACGGGCACATCCTGCCCAGGGCGGTGATCGACCGGCCGCCGTTAGGCACGCTCAACATCCACGCCTCGCTGCTCCCGGCGTTCCGCGGCGCCGATCCGATCCGCGCCGCGCTGCTCCACGGGCTCGCGACGACCGGTGTCTCGATCATGCGTATGGTCCCCGCGCTCGACGCGGGCCCGGTGGTCCACACGCTCGAGACACCGGTCGCCGAGGACACCACGTACGGCGAACTGTGGGAGCACCTCGCCGAGCTCGGCGCGCAGGCGCTGATCGAGGCGCTCACCCTCCTCGAGGTCGGCGCGGCGCGCGAGACGCCACAGGACGACGCCGCAGCGACGTACGCACCCAAGGTCAGCCGCGCCGACGCGCGCATCGACTGGACCCGCCCGGCCGAGGACGTCGCCCGCGCGGTGCGCGCGTACGACCCGCGGCCGGGCGCGTACGCGGTGGTGCGGGGCGCGGAGGTCAAGCTGTTCGGCGCACGCCTGGCAGTCGTCGAGGAGCGCCCCGAGGTCGCGCCGGGCGAGGTGATCGCGCTCGGTGCGGACGGCCTCGTCGTGAAGTGCGGCGAGGACGCGGTGCGCGTCACGCACGTGCAGCCTGCCGGGCGCGGGCGCCTTGCCGCGGCCGACTGGGTCCGCGGGCGCGGCATCGAACTCGGCGACATCTTCGAGACCCCATCCGGTACGACCTCCGATGTCTGACCTCACCGCCGACCGCGTTCGCGAACAATCGACGATCGCCGCCGACACGCCGCCGATCCCGACGCCGCCGGAGGAGCACAAGTTCGTGCTCCAGATCGTTCAGCCCGGGCTGCTCGGGCTGATGGATGGATCGGTGTCGACGCTCGCGCCGATCTTCGCGACCGCGCGCCTCACGAACAGCGCGCACGACGCGTTCTTCGTCGGGCTCGCCGCGTCCGTCGGTGCGGCAATCAGCATGGGGCTCGCCGAGGCGCTCTCGGATGACGGCAAGGTGAGCGGGCGCGGGAGCCCGATCACGCGCGGAGTCGTCACCGGCGGCGGTACGCTGTTGGGCGGGATGGGGCACACGTTTCCGTTCCTCATCGACAACCTGCACACGGCGCTCTGGGTCGCGTACGTGGTGGTCGTCGTCGAGCTGCTCGTGATCGCCTACATCCGATACCATTTCATGGAGAGCCCGCTCGGCCGCACGGTCGCGCAGGTGATCGTCGGCGGGGGCATCGTCTTCGCCGTGGGCATCTGGCTCGGGCAGTTAGGCGCGACGGCATGACCGCGCGCGCCGCGGCCGGCCCCGCGCGCGGCATCGCGATCACGCCGGCACGGAGCGCGGCCGCCGCGATCCTGGCCGACCTTCGCGACGGCGCGTTGCTGGACCGTGCGTTCGAACGCCGTACGGCCGCGCTCGACGGGCGCGACCGCCGCTGGCTGCAGGAACTCGTGTGGGGAACGCTCCGCCGCCGCGCCTGGCTCGACGCGATGCTCGCCGACCGCGTGCGTGGCGGGCTGCTGCGGTTGGACGCGGACGTCGTCGACCTGTTGCGGCTCGGTGCGTACCAGCTGGTCGCGATGGCGAGCGTCCCCGCGTACGCCGCGATCGGCGAGACGGTCGAGCTGGCGAAGCTCCGCGCCGGGCACGGCGCGGGCGCGCTGACCAACGCCGTGCTGCGACGCGTCGACCGGGAGCGCGGGCCGGATGGCGCACCGCCCGTCGACGTGCCCAAGGACCCGCTCGAACGGCTCGCGCTCGAGTTCTCGCACCCGCTCTGGCTCGTCACGCGCTGGGCCGATCGATGGGGGATCGAGGACACCGGGGCGCTGCTGCGCGCCAACAACGGAGAGGCGCCTGTCGTTGCGCGACCCTACGGGGTGAGCGCGGCGGCGCTCGTCGACGAGCTGCACGCGGCTGGCGTGGCGACCGAACCACCGCCGCCGGGCGCGGCTTGGCCGGTCGACAGCGTGCGGCTCGCGCGCGGGTCGGGGGTGGGAACGCTCGTCGGGCATGACGCGACCGCGGAACGCGCCGCGGTCGGTCGGCACATGCACGTGCAGGACCCCGCGTCGACGTTCGTCACGCTGTACGCGGCGTTCGGGCCGGGCGCGCGCGTGGCCGACGTCTGCGCGGCGCCGGGGGGCAAGGCGCTCGAACTCGCCCGCACGGCGGCGGCGGTGTACGCGGGCGACCGCTCGCCGGCGCGCCTCGCCCGGGTGCGCGCCAACGTCGCGCGACTCGACGTGCCCAACGTATTTCCGTATGCCGGCGATGCGCTCGACGCGCCACTGCGGCCCGTCGACGGCGTGCTCGTCGACGCACCGTGCACGGGGACGGGCACGTTCCGCCGGCACCCGGACGCGCGCTGGCGCCTCAAGCCATCGGACGTCGCGGTCACGGGTGCGACGCAGCACGCGATCGTCCGCGCCGCCGCCGCGCTCGTGCGCCCGGGCGGCCTGCTCGTGTACTCGACGTGCTCGATCGAGACCGAGGAGAACGACGACGTCGTCGATCGCTTCCTCGATGAGCGTGCTGGCGAGTGGACACTCGAACCGCCGCCCGCGGGCGCGGTGCCCGGGGCCGTGCTCGACGGCGGGCGGCTGCGCGTGCTGCCGCAGCGGCACGGCGTCGACGGCGCGTTCGCGGCGCGCCTGCGGCGGACCGCGGCAGCGGGCGCGATGCGCCACGTCGACGCGTGAGCGGGCGCCTGCGAGGCGCCGTGCGCGGGTCGATTCCGTACGCGGTCGTCGCCGCGTCGGGGTTCCTCCTCGCGTACGTGCTCGTGTACCTGTTCGTCTTCCCGACGCGCCTCGTGCCCGACGA
>DASWUT010000398.1:0-3863 GCA_036401455.1 Gemmatirosa sp.
CGCCGCGGAGCTGCGCTGCCTCGCGTTAGGCGTGGCAGGGTCGCGCACCGCGGCGCCGGACCGGCCCCCGCGCGGCGTCCGGTCCGGGCGGCCTCATCCGGGCGCTCCGTTCCAGGCGGCCGGACCCCGCTCCGCCGCGCACCCGCCGCACGCTCGTAAGTAATAGCGCGACGCACGCCGCCGTTCCGGCGGCGGGGTTCCGGGGGAACCCTCGCCCGGGTTGTTTCCGTCCCGTTTCGCCGATGCCCGTCCACCCCTCACCTCGATCACATGCCCCGTCGTCTCTTCTGCGGCCGCGCCGGCCGCCTCGCGGCCGCCGCCGTCGCCTCGGCCGTTCTGTCCGCCCGCCCCGCCCACGCCCAGGCGCTCGCCGCCGATTCGTCGGCCGCGCTCGTCCCGGTGTCGACCGCCATCGCTGCGCCGGTCGACGCCACCGTCCCGCTCGCCCCCCGTCCCGTCGGCCCGACGCTCGCCGGCGCGCGCGTCGGCGCGACGCGGTCGACCCAGGCTCCGGACGCGGAGGTGGCCGCCGCACCGGTCAACGGCCCGCGCGCCGGCCGCCCCGTCGCCCTGATGGTCGTCGGCGGCGCCGCGCTCATCCTCGGTGCGATCATCGGCGGCTCGGGTGGCACCGCGGTCGCGGTCGGTGGCGCCGTGGTCGGACTCATCGGGCTGTACGAGTTCATCCGCTAGCCGTCGTCACGGGTAGGTGAGCGTGGCCGTTAGGCGGGCGCGGAAAACGGCAACGACTTGGACGGGATTCATGGGATTGACGGGATTGGGCTCGTGCGGGACGGCCCGTCCCGGCAGACCCCAACAGCTTCGGGCCTGCGGCGAAGGACTCGTCCCGCACGAGCCCAATCCCGTCAATCCCGTCTGAAGCTCCTGCCGTTCCCCGCTCCACGACCCCCGCCGCCCTCCTCGCCCGATCCGTCCTCGAGAGCAGCCTCCGCGATCCGTACGTACGCCGCCACCGCTGCGCGCAGTTCGGCCACGTCGATGTACTCCCCGTCGGTGTGCGCGACGTGGATCGACCCCGGCCCGAACAGGTACGGCGTTCCCCAGCTCGGCATCGCGGGGATGTCCGTCGCGAACGCGACGACGTCGGTGTGGAACCCCGGCACGGTGCGCAGCCGCACGGGCGGCACCATGCTCCCATAGGTGAGCTCGACGTGGCCGGCATCGACGTGTGGGGCGACCCACGCGTCGAGCGCGGCGCGTACCTCGTCCGCGTCGGTGACGAGCCGCGCCATGCACCGCGCCTCGGCCCACGGCGCGACCACGTTGTCCGCCACGCCCCCGGCCAGGCCGCCGACGTTGACCGTCGTCGCGCCGAGCACGGGGTCGTGTGGCAGCCGTAGCGCCTCGAGCTCGACGAGGAGGCGCGCGAGGCGGTGGGTCGCCGAATTGCCGAGGTGCGGATAGGCGGAGTGCGCGGCACGACCGACGGTGCGCAGGACGAAACGCAGCGCGCCCTTCGTCCCGGTCGCGAGCGTACTCTCGGTGGGTTCGCCGTTGACGAGCACGCGCGCACGCGGCGCGACGTGCGCATGGGCCGCGTCCGCCGCGTGCGCCCCATCGTGCGCGGTTTCTTCGCCGACGACGAATAACAGCCCGACCGGGACGCCCGCGTCGCGCAATCGCTCCGCCGCACAGACCATCGCCGCGGCGATGCCCTTCGCGTCGCACGCGCCGCGGCCCCACAGCCGGCCGCCGTCGAGGCGCGGCGCGATGTAGGGGGGCACCGTGTCGAGATGCGTCGACAGCACGACCTCGGCCGGCCGCCCCTCGGCTTCCGTGAACAAATCGTCACGACCGTTGGTCACCGGGATGCGCGTGACACGCCATCCCCGTTCGCCGAGTAGCGCCGTCATCGCGTCCACCGCGGGCGCTTCGGCGCCGCTCGTCGACTCGGCACGCAGAAGGCGGAGCGCGACGTCGATGACGTCTAACTCCGCGCCGCGCGGCGCGCCGTGTGCAGCGTCAGGCATGCGGCACACCGCCGCTGGCCCGCCGAACGTCGGCGTACCCCGCGCGGAACCGCCCGCGCGACGCCACGTCGGCCAGCGCGCGCGGGTGCTGGGCGGTATGATGCGGGACGTGGGCGGCTCGTCGGTCGGGTATCACGAGATTTGGTCAGAAAACGGACGATTGAGCGGAGCGACGGGCCGCACGGGCGAGAGTCGTGCCGCCTCACGCCGGGAGAAGCCATGCGCGAGATGCACAGCGGAGCGGCCGACGTCACACCGCACGACGGGGACGCGGGTGCCGTCACGGCGGTCGACGGCGTCTACCTCGCCGCGCTCGACCGCGCGCTGTTCGCCGAGAACCCCGACCTCGTCTGGGAACTGGACGTCGACGGCACCGTCCGGCGCGCGAACGCGCGCCTCGCCGACGTCCTCGGCTATCCCCCCGAGGAAGTCCGCGGCCGCCCGATCGGCGACTTCGAGACCCCCGAGTCGGGCGGCGCCGCCGCGAGTGCCTTTCACGAGGCGATGGCGGGGCGCGCCGGTGTGTGCGAGTGCGTCATGCGTCACCGCGACGGCCACGCGGTCCAGCTGCGCGCGACCGTGATGCCGCTCGTCGTCGACGGCGTCGTCGCGAGCGTGTTCGCGAATGCCCAGGACGTCACGGCCGCGCGCGAGGCCGAGCAGAAGTTGCGCGAGGGGCAGACGATCTACCACGTGCTCGTCGAGCGGCTCCCGGAGTGCGTGGCGATCTTCACCGACGGTCGCTACGAGTTCGTGAATTCGGCAGGCGCCGCGATGCGCGGGCCGGGCTACACGCCCGCCGACGTCGAGGGGCACGTCTGGACGCAGTTCGTCGACCCCGAAGACCAGGCGGCGTACGGCGGCATGCTCGCCGAGCTGCAGGCTGCCGCCGAGGGCACGTCGCGAGAGTTCGACGTGCGGATGCGCTGGCCCGACGGCCGGCGCGTCGAGATCGAAGGGGTCGCCACGGCCGTGCGCCTCAACGGTCGTCCGGCTGTGCACTGCTTCGCGCGCAACATCACGCTGCAGCGCCGGCTTGACGGCGAGCGGATGCGGGCCCAGCGCCTGGAGGCTCTCGGGCGCCTCGCCGCGGGCGTCGCGCACGACGTCAACAACCTGCTCGCGGTCATGCTCATCGCGGTCGAGTCCGCCGCGGCCGCGACGCCCGACAGCAGCTCGCTCCACGAGGACCTCGCCGACGCTGCCGATGCGGCGCGTCGCGGCCGCTCGCTCACGCGCCAGCTGCTCACCTTCGCGCGGCGCCAGGAGTCGCGCCCGACGACGGTCGCGATCAACGAGGTCGTCCAAAACATGGCCGACCTGCTACGGCGGATCGCGGGGCCGGACGTGCAGCTGACGGTCGCGCTCGCCGCCGACGCGGGCGCGGTGGTCGCCGACCCGGCGCAGCTGGAACAGGCGCTCCTCAACCTCGTGACCAACGCGCGCGACGCGCTCGCGCATGGCGGCTTGATCACGGTCGAGACTGCCTGGGCGGAGGGTGACGTGCGGCTCAGCGTCCGCGACACCGGCCCCGGCATTCCGCCCGACGTGCGGCCACACCTGTTCGAGCCGTTTTTCACGACGAAGCGCGACGGCTATGGGCTGGGGCTCGCGACCGTGTACGGCGTGATCACCGGCGCGGGTGGCCGCGTGGAGGTCGAGAGCGCGCCGGCCGAGGGCACCGCCTTCCACCTGTACTTTCCGCGGGCCGCGGCGTGAGCGTCGTGTAAGCGCCACGGGCCGACCGCCCCGGGCGCGCGCGAGACCACGGTATACATTGGACGCAGCCTGCGCGCCCTCCGATGAGCGCGCAGCGGCTCCGTCCAGAACATCGCGGCCGCGCGCGGGCGCTGCCCACGCGGGCAGGGACCG
>DASWUT010000399.1:0-3794 GCA_036401455.1 Gemmatirosa sp.
CGCGGCGGCGAACGGCGGCAGGCCCGCGGGCAGCACCGCGAGCCAAGCCGCGATCCGGGCCGGCGAGCCGTTCCGGGTCCGAGGTCGTCGAAATCCGGCAGCGTCGCATGTCACGGGCGGACGGTGATCGTACCCCGCATCCCGAGCGCGAGGTGCGGCGTGCAGTAGTAGTGGTAAACACCGGGCGCGAGTCCGGCGAATGCCACCGTGTACGCGGCGTTCGGCTCGACGAGCAGCGGCCCGATGAGCGGGTCCGTCGTGTTCGGCATCTGCGCTCCGAGTTGAGCGGCCGCGCCGGCCGGCATGCTGTCGGCCCAGAAGGACACGTTGTGCGGTCCGCCCGAGACGTTCGTCCACCGGACCGCGTCGCCAGCGCGGATTGTGACGTTCGCCGGGTCGAAGCGGTAGCCGTTCGCGTCGCCAATCATCTTGACGTCGTGGGTGGCGCCCGTTGCGGGTGCCGTCGTGGGCGTCCCAGCGTCTACCACCGCTGTGTCGCGCGCGGGGGTCGCTGCCTTCCCGCCCCCACACGCGACGAGGAGCACGAGAAGCGTGATCGTCGTGACACGACCGGCAGAGCGGAGCATGATGACATCCTCGGATTGGATGGTTCGGTGGAGCACGCCGGTGCAGTACGCCGGTGCGGCTCACAGGTCGGCCCTGCGCGGTGCTCCAGCACAGGGTACGGAGCACGCGAGCCGCGTGCGCACCCCGTCCGGTGACTCTTGTGATCTATCATCCGATCGGGTTGCACCTACCTACATCGACATACAAACCGTCACGTTACTATATGCCGCTTGTCCCGCACCACGATCCGCCTGCTCGTCGTGAACACTGATCCGTCATGCGAGCCGAGAACGGGGTGCTACTCGTCGCGCATCAGCGTGGCGCCGTGATGACGGAGGCGACGGATGCGGCAGCGCGGGCGCATCCACCTCGACGCTTGGAGAACGACTGACGCCCGCATCCCTCGCGTTCGGGAACGCCCGACGCGGTTGGACGAAAGAGGTACGAAAAGACTGGCCATCGCGGACGTGCGCACTCGTTGGTGACGCTCGTATGCTGGATGGGTCGCCAGAGAACGGCGGACGCCCGCGTTCGCGGGACTAACGGTCGGCGAACGCGGTAGTGCACCACCCTGTCCCCGTCGCCGTTCCTGGCAGGTCACCAATCGCAGCAACGTGCTCAACGATGCAGACGTCCGCTTCACCACGCAACGATGTCGGCCGACGCGCTCGCCGGCCTTGGAACCCGGCCGCACGGTGTGCTTCTGGACGTTGCGGGCGCGGAGCGCTCGTCGGTGCTTGCGCGAGTGGTCGCCCCCGTCGGCGGCCGGCTCGTCCGGTCGTCAGCGCGGGCGCGCTCCGCGTGGCGTCGATTCGCTGGACGTCGCGTTCCGTTCCGGGTGCGGCAAGGGCCTCGTGTGGCAATCTTTTCGCGGCGCCGATGCGCCTCACTCGCATCGCCGTCGCCGTCCTCAACGCGTCGATAGTGCCGCTCATTGCGGCTGTGCCGGCTGTGCATGCCCAGCCGCCCGCGTCCGCCTGTGTCGCCTCCGCCGCTCGCATGCCGGACGGCCCGGTGCGCACGGACTCCGCGGCCCGGGCAGAGTTCCGCGAGGCGCTCGCCCCCTGCCTGCACGCGATGCACGCTGACATGCACGCCGCGGTCACGGCAGAAGCGGGCGACGTCGATGCGCGCTTCGCCGCCGCGATGATCCCGCACCATCGGGGCGCGGTCGACATGGCGCGCCAGCTTCTCGTCTACGGGCGTGACCCGGAGCTCCGCACGTTCGCGCTCAGCGTCATCGCCGAGCAACAGGCCGAGGTCGAAATGCTGCGGGCGTGGGTCGCGCGGCACCGCACCGCGGCACCGCCGTATGCCGACGCGGCACGGCCGTCAACGACCGACGTGAAGCACGTCCGCCTCACTTACCCCTCGCACAGGCGATCGGCTCCATGAGATACACTCCGTTCGTCGCCGCGGTGCTTTTCGCCCCGGTCGGCTCCTCGCTCGTCGCGCAGCAGCCCGTTTCCGCACGCGACCGGGTGTACACGGCGGACCAGGTCTCGAACACCGTGTCCGTGATCGACCCGTCGACCAACCGCCTCCTCGGCCAGATCCGTCTGGGAAGCGTGCGCCTCACACCGCTCCCCGCGGCGAGCTTCACGCTTAGCCCACTGTACGGCGGACAGGTCAACGTGCACGGGCTCGGGTTCTCGCCGGACCACCGCCTGCTGGACGTCGTGTCCACCGTGACGAACGGGGTCACGCTCGTGGAGACGGCGACGAACCGCGTGCGCGGCACCGTCTACGTCGGTCGCAACCCGCACGAGGGGTTCTTCACGCCCGACGGCACGGAGCTCTGGGTGAGCGTGCGGGGCAAGGATTACATCTCGGTGATCGACCCCGTGCGAATGCGCGAGGTACGCCGCGTGGTGACGGCGCCGGGGCCAAGCATGATCGTCTTCCGCCCGGACGGAAAGATCGCGTTCGTCGATCACTCGTTCACGTCCGAGCTCGATGTCGTCGACGTCGCATCAGGGCGCGTGCTCAAGCGGATTCCCGTAATGAGCCCGTTCTCGCCGAACCTGACGGTCACGGCCGACGGCGAGCAGGTGTGGATGACGCACAAGGATGCTGGCACGACCACCGTCGTGAACGCCCGCACCTACGAGGTCGAGGGGGTGATCGAGAGCGGCGCGATCACCAACCACGTCACTATGGCCGGCCCGGGCGGCGGCACGCGCGCGGGCGGGGCGAGCGCGGGCCCGTTCGCGTACGTGAGCGTCTGCACCGAGAACGCGGTCAAGGTCTACCGCCGCGACCGCTCGCTCGTGGCGACGGTCCCGGTGGGGGCCTGCCCGCACGGCATCGCAGGGTCGGGCGACGGCTCCCGGGTGTACGTCGGCCTGCAGGAAGGGGACGCCGTCGACGTCATCGACACGCACACGAACACGCGAGTGGCCGAGATCCCGATGGGCGGGCAGTCGCCGCAGGCGCTGGTGTACGTGCCGGACGCCGTCCCGTCGGGCGCGGGGACGACCAACCTGGTGCCGCTGGAGACCACGCGGCACGCGCGCGCCTTCGCCCTGACACCGCCCAACGCGGACACCGATGCCCGACACGCGACGGGGCGGGCGACCGTCTGGGTCCGGTCACTCGGGCCGATCGATGGGCTGGATGTGTGGGTGAGCGGGCTCGCCGCCGCCACGACCTACACCCTCTTCCTGGCCGACGCGAGCGGGACGCTGTCGGACGCGAGCTGGCCGCTCGCCACGATGACGACCGACGCGCACGGGGGCGTGCCGCTCGTCGAGGCGGTGGCGCCGACGATGCTGCCGGTCGGACCGGCCGCCGGAGGCCGGCGTTTCGTCCTCGTGCGCGGGACGACGGCGCGGAGTCCCGTCGCACTCCAGGCACTTCGGCCCTGAGGCGGCGAGTCATTCGATGTTGCTGAGCGTCATCGCCGTGCGGCAACCGGATGCCGCGGCGTCCGAAACCCCGGCAAAGGCCCTGGTCAGGCGAGCCGACGCCGTGGCCGCAGCCACGCGACTCGGGCAGGGACTCAGATCGCATCAGACCTGAGTGAACCTCCCCGGGTCTGTAGGCTCTCGCGCGTGCTGCGTGGTTGATAAGCGGCAGTGTCACTCAGTGTCGCCTGATTATCGGTCGGGGCGCTAGTGGAGGGCCACGGCGGTCATGCGAGTTGTGGGTAGAGGCGGGCGAGCGTGGTGCGGGCGTCGCGCGTGGTGAAGCGCCACGTGACGCCGACGTGCGCGGCGTTGCGCGCC
>DASWUT010000400.1:0-2045 GCA_036401455.1 Gemmatirosa sp.
ATGTTGTAGATGAGCGTCGCGTCGTACATGTCCTTGCGCTGCGAGATGTTCTCGCCGAGCGTCGTTCCGTACGAACCGCGGTACGTCTGCGTGTTGTACGCGACGCCGAGGTTGAGGTCGCGCGTGACGGGCACCGTGAGACCGGCCGCAAGCGTGGTGTGGAATTCGTCGACGTAGTTCGGGTAGAACAGCACCGGCGTGTTGCCCGCGATGCCGAGGTATGCGTTGAGACCCGCCGACGAACTTGCATCCGGACCACCCGCCGTCACATTGAACGGCACGTAGCTGTAGGCCGTCGCGTCGTGGCGGAAGAGGTGCTCGACGGAGCCGGTCAGATTGACCGCCGCCTTCGTGCGGCCGACCGGCACGCCGAACTGCAAGCCGCCTTCGACCTTGTCGAACTTCAGGCGGAGCGCCGACGCGAAGCCCGGGCCGTACGCGAGCTGGCCGTAGCCGTTCGGCACCATCTCTTGCAGATGCTGTCCGAGGAGGCGCGCGTTGATCACGCTGCCGCCCATGCTGATCGGGGCAGTGACGTTGGCCGTGAAGCCTTGCGAGTTCGGTGCGAACGCGCTGAAGAACTGCGGTCCGCTGGCGACAAACGGGTTGAACACCGGATAGATGTACGTGAGGTTGGCGTTGTTCTGGGTGCAAACCGTGCCCGCGCACGCCGGCGTGATCGTGTTGTCGAAGGCCCGGTTGATCGCGACGTTGTTCGCGAACCCGAAGAACTGCGGGAAGAAGTTGCCGCGCCAGAACTGGAACGTGGACGGCGCCGGGCCGAAGTAGCGCAGCGGGCCGCCGTCGATGAAGTTCGGTCCGACAGCCTGGTACTGCACCGTCGCCGTCGCGGTCGAGAGCTTCAGCCGCAGGCCGACGACCAGCGCGCTGTCGGTGATGGCCGGCGTGTTGTAGAAGTCCGGCGTGAACTTGCTGTACGCGCCTTCGCCGAAGAGCACCGGATGGTTCGTGCGGTCGCTGCCCAGCGTGATGAACGACAGCGGCAGCTGCGCGTCGAGGCCGAACACCGTGTCGCTGACGGCGCCGTACCCGTTACCCGCGGCGTTGCCGTTCGGGGCCGACTGGTAGAAGTTGACGCCCTGCGAGTTGCTGACATCCGCGAAGTCGAAGATGCGGCTGACGGACAGGCCGATCTCGGCGCCCGGCAGACCCTTGATCTTCTGGTTGATGCGCGCGTTGAAGTGATAGCGCTGGAACTGGTCGTTGTTGTTGTACGTCAGCCGCACGTACGTGATCTGCACGACGCTGCCGACGGGCAGCGGCGCCGTGAACACGACCTGGTTGGTCGCGTCGATGTAGTACCACGCGCCGCCGCCGATCGGGCACGGGGCGCCGGCTCCCGTGAGGGCCGCCGACGAGCACGGCACGCCGTTGACGGCCGAGACGTACACGGTGCCGATGACGGCCTTCGTGCTCAGGTAGACCGATGCAATCGGTCCCGCCGACGCGGTGAACGTGTCGGTGCGCGATGCGCCCGCGGCCGAGTTGGGGGCGCCCGGCTGGAAGTAGCTCGTCTGCGGCCGCGTGACGATGAAGAAGTAGTTGTTGTTCGCGAACTCACCGCTGGGGTCCGCGACGCCGGGCAGCGTGTTGATCATCGACTGGTCGAGGCGCGTCCACGAGAACTGGAACTCCGTGAGCCCGTTGAGGATGCCGCCGATCTCGAAGCCCTTCTCGTACGGCTGGACGGGGTTCTCGTAGCCGGGGCCCTGCTGCGTGGCGTCGGGCGCGCGGTACGTGAGGCCCAGGCGCGACGACTTGAGGTTGTCGAGCTGGCCGTCGCGGAAGTACACGTTCGTCAGCGCGCCGATCTTGGCGATGTTCACCACCACGTCGGGCTGGATCGAGTACTTCGCCTGCGGCGTGAACTCGCCGCCGTACTGGTAGTTGATGATGTGGATCGGCAGCGAGACCGTGAGGTTCTCGTTGATCGTGTACGTGAAGTTGAGCTTGTCGTCGAACCGGATCAGGTTGCCGGCGCCGGCTTGTTCGAGCGGGCTGTTGTTGGCCGGGCTCGTGAGGAA
>DASWUT010000401.1:0-3093 GCA_036401455.1 Gemmatirosa sp.
GGTCGGTTCGAGCTGGCCGACCACGGCACGCTCTTCCTCGACGAGATCGGCGAGATCCCGCCCGCGACGCAGGTCAAGCTCCTGCGCGTGCTCGAGGAGCGCGAGGTCACGCGGTTAGGCGGCGTGACGTCGATCCCGGTCGATGTGCGCGTCGTCGCGGCGACCAATCGGCCGTTGCGCGAGCACGTGGCCGAGGGCGCGTTCCGCTCCGACCTGTACTACCGGTTGAACGTGCTGCGCATCGAGCTGCCGCCGCTACGCGAGCGGCGCGATGACATCCCGCTGCTCGTGCGCCGCTTCGTCGCCGAGTTCTCGGCGCGGCACGACCGGCGGTTCCACGGCATCTCGGCCGACGCGATGCGGCTGCTCGTCGAGTACGACTGGCCGGGGAACGTGCGCGAGCTGCGCAACCTGATCGAGAGCATGGTCGTGCTCGCACCGGGGCGCGAGGTGCGGCCAGAAGATCTCCCCGGGCACCTGCGCGGCGGTGCGGAGGGCGCGATGCCGGCGGGTCGGCTGCTGCCGGTGCCCGTGGGGCCGTACGTGCGCGAGGGCCAGCGCGCCGAAGGGCGCGAGCTCGAGTTCATCGTGCGCGGACTGCTCGAGTTGAAGCTGCAGGTCGAGGAGCTGCGGCGGCGGTTGGACGACGAGCGCGCGGCCCGGCTCGACCTCGTCGCCCGCGCCGAGGCACAGGCGGGCGTGCAGGCGCTGCCGAGCGGGCCCGCGGCGATCGGCCCGTTGGGCGAGGCGCCACCGCCTAACGTCGTGACGATCGCGCCCGGGACGACGATGGCCGAAGTGGAGCGCGCCGTGATCGAGGCCGCGCTGCGCGAGACCGCCGGCAACCGGCGTCGCGCCGCGGAACTGCTCGGCATCGGGGAACGGACGCTCTATCGCAAGCTGAACGAGTATCAGGCTGGCGACCCGAACCGCTCCGATTTCGTCGAGACGGGTGCGGGGGACGCAGCGACGGCCGAGCGCTGACAGCATGCGGAGCGCAACGGAATCGCTGCATTTGCACGGCCGCGGATCACGCGTCACGCGCGACCGCGCGTGATCATGCGTCAGCGCTTGCGCGTCTCGAAAAGACACTTCAGCTTCCCCGCCCGGATCGCGCGTGCTGCATCGGACGGCGCGCAGTCCGTCGTCTCGCGCCTCGATCGTGAGACGGCACCGCCTCCGCCGTTGGACCGCGCCTTCCTATCGACCGCCCACGTGCCGTCTTCCACGCCCCACGGCTTCTGGCCGGCGCCGAGTGCAGACGAGCCTACGCCGGCGCCGCAGCCCGGTGCCGTTCCGGTGGCCGAGGCGGAGGCGTTGCTCGCCACGTTGCCGGGGGTCATTTCGGCCCGCGTCGTCCCGGCGCGACAGGGCGGCGTGAGCGAGGTCCACGTGCTGACCGGCGCCGACGTCGCGCCGCGGCAGACGGTGCGCGCCGTCGAGAGTGCGCTGTTCGCGCGGTTTGGCGTGCGCGTGGAGCACCGGCGCATCTCGGTCGCGACGACGACGGGTCCGACGCGGCGCGCGCCGCCGCCCGGTGCGCATGCGCGGCTCACGTCGATCGGCGAGGCCGCCGCGAGCCCGGCGAGCGCGCCGGTCGCGAACATGGCCGCGTCTCGGCCGGCCGACGCGCGACGGCTCTACTTCGAGGACGTCGAGGCCCGGCGGTCGGTGCGTGGCGGCCTGTCGTGTCGCGTGGTCCTGCGGCGCGGCGACGTGCTCGCGAGCGAATCCGATGCGCTCGTCGAGGGGGAAGCCGAATCGCCGGGGACGTTGCGCGCGCAGTTGGACGAGGTCGCCGCGCGCGCCGCGCTCGACGCGCTCGCGCGCGGTGAGGCAGAGGCGGCGACGTTCGCGCTCGAGGGGAGCGCGCGCGTGACGGCGTTCGGGCGCGAGTTCGTGCTCGTCGGGGTCGTCGCGCGGCAGGGGCGCGGGGCGACCCTGCTCACGGGGAGTGCCGAAGTGCGCGAGGGCGGCGCCGAAGCAGCCGCGGTGCTGGCGATCCTCGACGCGACGAATCGGTGGGTCGCGCTGGGCCGCGACGGCGTCCGGGCCCGGGCGGCATAGCGGACGACAGCTCGCGGTCACGCCGCGGCTCCAGTGTGACGGCGCTCCGTCCGGCGCCGCTCCTTCCGGCGGCGTTCCGTCTGCCGGCGCTCCGTCGTGGCGCGCGCGATCAGCACCTCGCGTTCTCCGGCGTCGAGTGTGGCGAGTGCGGTCGCGCCAACGAGGCGTACGGCGTCGCGGTGCGGCGGACGGGGATCGGTGGCGAAGTCGACGCCGGGCAGGTCGGCGCGGCGGAGTTGGAACAGGGCGGCGTCGACCGCCGTCCGGGGTCGATCGAGCGCGCGAGCGGCGCGGTCGGCGACGTCGGTATCGCCGAGCAGGGCGCAGAGCGCGGCGACCTGGCGCGTGCGGAGCGGGAGCGCGGCGACGTGATCGCGGAGCCGGGCAGCGATCGGCGCGGGAACGGTGCGAGTCGCGGGCCGTGCGGCGCAGTGATCGGCGAGGGCGATGACGTCGCCGGGTCGTCCGCGGGCCACGGTCGTGCACCACGCGACGTCGTCGGCGTCGAGGGATCTTCCGCGCGCACGCGCGGCATGGGTGGCGAGCGTCGCCGCGTCCTGGTCGGTGAGTGGCGGGATCGGGACGATGTCCGCGGCCGCGCTGAGTGCCGCGAACGTGCTCGGGGTTGCGGGGAGTGCGGTGAAGGCGGCGAGCACGGGCGCCCCGTCGAGGGTGCGCGCGAACGCTGCAGCGAGCGCGCGTTCGGCCGCCGTCACGCAGCGCGCGTCGACGCCGAGGAAGAGTGGGGTTTCGGCCGCGACGGCGCGTGCCAGATCGGCGAGGGCGGCGCCGAGTCGACGGACCGTGGTGTCGCCCGTGGGAAGGAGCGCGGTCGCGGCGAAGCGGCGCACGACACGTAGCGCGTCGGGGCTCGCGCCGAGTGCGCCGGGGCGGTCGAGCAGCGCCCGGGCGGCGGAGGCGAGCGCGCGTGCGACGCTCGTCGCCGGTGCGCTGTCGGCCGCATCCGGGAGGGGCGAGAAGCCGAGCGTGTGCGCCGCGCGCGCGAGTTCGGCGATCGTGCGGGAC
>DASWUT010000402.1:0-5678 GCA_036401455.1 Gemmatirosa sp.
CAACGTGCTGTTCGACACGTGGGTGCACCCGCTCATGATGGGGCTCGAGGAGCACCTGCTGGGCATGTTCCGCAACGACTTCGAGTTCCACGACGGCGCGGCGCCGTCGCACCTCGGATCGCACGCGGTGCGGGTGCCGGCGGACGTGACGAGTGCGACTGGAAGCCTGGATCCCCTCGTGCGCGGGGATGACGTCGTGCGCGGGGATGACAGCCTACTCGCGGACGACGGTGTGCGCGGGGACGACGGCCTCGCCATCGTCACTCCCGCGAACGCGGCGGTCCACGCCGGCGTGACGACCGATCCCGCGGCCGCGGCCAACGTCGTCGTCACGCTCCGGTGGGCCCCCGAGGCCGAGGCCGAGCTGCGGAAGATCCCGTTCTTCGTCCGCCCCAAGGCGCGGCGCAACACCGAGCGCTACGCGGCCGAGCGCGGCGTGGCGGACATCTCGCTCGACACGCTGTACGAGGCGAAGGCGCACTATGCTCGGTAAGCGCACGGCTCGGGCGGGGAGTGCGGCAGCGGGGTTGCCCGCCGTGCGCGTCGCGGTGGTCACGCTCGACGCGCACCTCGCGGGCGCGTTCGATGGCGCGCGCGCGGCGCTCGCGCGCGACCTGCCCGCGCTGGAGCTGACGCTGCACGTGCAGGCGGAGTGGGAGGCCGATCCCTCGGCGGTCGCGCGGATGCGTGAGGCGGTCGCGGCGGCGCACGTCGTGGTCTGCGCGCAGCTGTTCACCGAGGAGCAGGCCGCGCCGGTGATCGAGGCCGTGCGCGCGCGGCGCGACGGGGCCGACGCGGTGTGCTGCGTGCTCTGCGCGCCCGAGCTGACGCGTCTGACGCGGCTCGGGCGCTTCGACATGGCGCGGTCGTCCGAGGCGGGCGCGTGGTCGCCGATGGCGCTGCTGCAGAAGCTGCGCGGTGGGCGCGGCGAGGGGCGGTCGAGTGGCGAGCGGCAGATGACGATGCTGCGGCGCCTCCCTGGCCTGCTGAAGTTCGTGCCCGGGCCCGCGCAGGACGTGCGCGCGTACTTCCTCAGCATGCAGTACTGGCTCGGTGGGACGGCGGAGAACCTCGCCAACCTCGTGCGGTTCCACGTGCGGCGGTACGCGGGGGGGGAGCGCGCCGCGTACCGCGAGCGGATCGCCGCCGCGCCGGAGCCGATCGTCTACCCCGAGGTCGGCGTGTGGCACCCCGAGCTGCCGGGGCTCGGGATCGCCGAGGACGCGGCGGCGCTACCGCGCGCCGCCGCGCCTAACGGACCGCGGGCGGGCCTGCTCGTCGGCCGGTCGTACCTGCTGGCGGGGAACACGGCGCACTACGCGGCCGTCGTGCGCGCGCTCGAAGCGCGCGGCCTGCGCACGCTGCCGATGTTCGCCTCCGCGCTCGACGCGCGGCCGGCGCTGGCGCGGTTTGCCGGCGTAGTAGACCAGGGCGAGGGCGCGTGGCGCCTGGCGACGCCGACGATCGACGCGCTCGTCAACCTCACCGGCTTCTCGCTCGTCGGCGGGCCGGCGTACAACGACGCGCCGGCGGCGCAGGCGGTGCTCGGCGCGCTCGACGTGCCGTACCTCGCGTTGCAGACGCTCGAGTTCCAGCACGTGGCCGAGTGGCAGGGCGACGCGCGCGGGCTCAACCCGCTGCAGGCGACGCTGCAGGTCGCGATCCCCGAGCTCGACGGCGCGATCGCGCCCGCGGTGTACGGCGGCAAGGGGCGCGGCACGATCGAGCGGCCGGCCGCGGCGAGCGAGCCGGTGGCCGAGCGCGTGGCGGCGGTCGCGGACCGCGTGGCGAAGCTCGTGCGACTGCGGCGGACGCCGCGGGCGGAGCGGAAGGTCGCGGTCGTGCTGTTCAACTTCCCGCCCAACGCGGGCAACACGGGGAGCGCGGCGTACCTCAACGTCTTTCCGTCGCTGCAGCGCGTGCTGGCCGGGCTCGCGGAGCAGGGCTACACGGTGTCGATCCCCGAGAGCCCCGACGCGCTGCGCGCGGCGGTGTGCGACGGCAACCGCGAGCGCTACGGCGCGCCGGCCAACGTGCACACGCGCGTCAGCGCGGAGTCGCACGTGCGGCGCGAGCCGTGGCTGGCCGAGGTCGAGCGTACGTGGGGCGCGGCGCCCGGACGGCAGCTGACGGACGGACAGTCGCTGTTCGTGATGGGCGCGCAGTTCGGCAACGTGTTCGTCGGGGTGCAGCCCGCATTCGGGTGGGAAGGTGACCCGATGCGGCTCCTGTTCGAGGGGAACTTCGCGCCGACGCACGCCTTCTGCGCGTTCTACCGCTGGCTGCGCGAGGACTTCGGCGCCGACGCGGTGTTGCACTTCGGGACGCACGGCGCGCTCGAGTTCATGCCTGGCAAGCAGGTCGGGCTCTCGGGCGACTGCTGGCCGGAGCGGCTGATCGGCGACCTGCCCAACGTCTACCTGTACGCGTCCAACAACTCGAGCGAGGGAACGCTGGCGAAGCGGCGCGGGGCGGCGACGCTCGTGTCGTACCTGACCCCGCCGGTGTCGCACGCGGGGCTGTACCGCGGACTGCAGGAGCTGAAGAGCACGCTCGACCGCTGGCGCACGTCAGGCGACGCCGAGCGCGCGGGGATGGCGGCGCTCGTGCAGGAGCAGGGCGCGGCGGTCGAGCTGTGCGACGCCGAGCCGGCGTGGGCGGCGGGCGAGTGCACCGCGCGCGCCGATACACTCCGCGCCCGGCTGCTCGAGGTCGAGCAGTCGCTCATCCCGCTCGGCCTGCACGTCGTGGGCGAGGGGATGCCGGCGGCGGCGCGGGTCGACACCCTGCTGGCGATGGCGCAGGCGGGGCGGCCGGAGCTGGAGATCGCGCCCGTGGCCGAGCTGCTCGCGGGCGGCACGGCGGGCGACGCCGAGCGCGCGCGGGCCGACGACGTGGCGCGGGCGGCGATCGAGGCGCTGACCGACGAGCGCGGGCGCGCGGGGACCGATGGCGTGCTCGCGCGGGCCGGGTACGATGCCGCGCGCGCCGCGCCGCTGTTCGACGAACTCGCGCGGCTGGACGCGCTACTCGCGGTCGATCACGAGACGGCCGGGCTCGTGCGCGCACTCGATGCGCGCTACGTGACGCCCGCGCCGGGGGGTGATCTGCTGCGCACGCCTGCGGTGCTGCCGACGGGGCGCAACGTCTACGGGTTCGATCCGTACCGCGTGCCGAGCGCGGTCGCGGTGCGCGAGGGGCGGATCCGCGCCGACCTGCTCGTCCGCCGGCACCTGGCCGACGGGCACGCGTTTCCCGAGACCGTCGCGTTCGTGCTCTGGGGCACGGACAACATGAAGAGCGAGGGAACGCCGCTCGCGCAGGTGCTGGCGCTGTTAGGCGCGGTGCCGCGCTTCGACGCGGTGGGGCGGCTCGCGGGGGCGCGCCTCGTGCCGCTCGCGCAGCTCGGGCGCCCGCGCGTGGACGTCGTCGTCACGCTCTCGGGCATCTTCCGCGACCTGCTGCCGTTGCAGGTGAAGCTGCTCGCCGAGGCGGCGCTGCTGGCAGCGCGAGCGGACGAGCCGGTGGAGCAGAACTTCGTGCGCGCGCACGCGCTCGCGACGATGGCGGCGACCGGGTGCACGATGGAGGAGGCCGCGCTGCGGGTGTTCGGCAACGCCGACGGCGCGTACGGCTCCAACGTGAACCTGCTGGTCGAGAGCGGGCGCTGGGAGGACGGCGACGAGCTGGCCGAGCAGTTCGTGCGGCGGAAATGCTTCGCGTACGGGGCGACGGGGGCGCCGGTCGCGCGCCGGGCGCTGATGGAGCGCGCGCTGGCGACGACATCGCTCTCCTTCCAGAACCTCGATTCGGTGGAGCACGGCGCGACGGACATCGACCAGTACGTCGAGGCCTTGGGCGGCGTGCAGCGCGCCGTCGCGCGCGCGCGTGGCGGGCAGGAGGTGCCCGCGTACCTCGGTGATCACACGACCGCGACGACCAACACCGTGCGCACGCTCGGCGAGCAGGTCGAGCTCGAGAGTCGCACGCGGCTGCTCAACCCCAAGTGGTACGAGGCGCAGCTCGCGTCCGGCTACGAGGGAGCGCGCAACGTCGCGGGGCACGTCACGACGACGCTCGGCTGGAGCGCGACGGGCGGGGCGCGGGCGGTGCCGGCGTGGGTGTATGCCGAGGTCGGCAGTACGTTCGTGCTCGACGCCGAAATGCGCGAGCGGCTGGCCGCGCTCAACCCGGCGGCCGCCGCGGGGATTGCGGAACGGCTGCTCGAGGCGAATGATCGCGGGTACTGGGCGCCCGACGCGGCGACGCTGGATGCGTTGCGCGACGCGGCGGCGGAGTTGGAGGATCGGATGGAAGGCATCACCGCATGACACGCTCGCCCGCCGCGCCCGATTCCGGCGCGCGGCTCCCTCATTCTTCAGGTTGCGCCCGGCCATGACCTCTTGCCTCCCCACACTCACGCGCGACGACGGCGAGGGCAGCCTGCAAGTGCGCCTCGACGAGCGCGACCGCATCGACGGCGCGCTCGTGCTGGCCGTGTACGGCAAGGGCGGCATCGGCAAGAGCACGACGTCGAGCAATCTCTCCGCCGCGCTCGCCACGCTGGGGCACCGCGTGCTGCAGATCGGCTGCGACCCGAAGCACGATTCGACGTTCACGCTGACGCACCGGATGGTGCCGACGGTGATCGACGTGCTGGAGGGGGTCGAGTTCCACTCCGAGGAGCTGCGCCCCGAGGACTTCGTCTACGAAGGCTACAAAGGGGTGATGTGCGTCGAGGCGGGCGGCCCGCCCGCGGGCACCGGCTGCGGCGGGTACGTGGTCGGGCAGACGGTGAAGCTGCTCAAGGAGCACCACCTGCTCGAGGACACGGACGTCGTGATCTTCGACGTGCTGGGCGACGTGGTGTGCGGTGGCTTCGCGGCGCCGCTGCAGCATGCGGACCGCGCGCTCATCGTCACGGCCAACGACTTCGACTCGGTGTTCGCGATGAACCGGATCGTCGCGGCGATCGGCGCGAAGGCGCGCAACTATCGCGTGCGCGTGGGCGGCGTGATCGCCAACCGGTCGGCGGCGACGGACCAGATCGACCGGTTCAACGACCGCGTCGGGTTGAAGCTGGCGGCGCACTTCCCCGATCTGGACGCGATCCGGCGGTCGCGCCTCAAGAAGTGCACGATCTTCGAGATGGACACGACGCCCGACGTCGCGGCGGTGCAGGACGAGTACCTGCGCCTGGCGCAGTCGCTCGTCGACGGTGTGGACCCGCTGCTGCCGACGGCGCTCAAGGACCGCGAGATCTTCGACCTGTTGGGCTACGACTGATGGCGACGGCATCATCGGGCGACCTGTTAGGCGCGGCCGGGATGGGGGCGGGGTACGCCGAGCGCCGCGGGCGAGCGCGCGAGTACTTCGACCGGACGGCGGCGGGCGCGTGGGCGCGACTCACGGGGGACGCACCGGTGAGCGGCGTGCGCGCGACCGTGCGCGAGGGGCGCACGCGGATGGCCGCGCAGCTGCTCGCCTGGCTACCCGAGGATCTCGCGGGCGCGCGCGTGCTCGACGCGGGGTGCGGGCCGGGGGTGCTGACGATGGCGCTGGCCGCGCGCGGCGCGCAGGTGACCGCGGTGGACCTGTCGCCGACGCTCGTCGCGCTCGCGCGCGAGCGCGCGGCGGACGCGCCCGGTGCGGCGCGCGTGACCTGGCACGTGGGCGAC
>DASWUT010000403.1:0-2398 GCA_036401455.1 Gemmatirosa sp.
CGGACGGACGCGGCCCCGCCGCGCCTGCGTGGCTGCGCGCCAGCGTCGACGACGCGTCCGTGGTGGGGCGGCGCGCGCTCGTGTGCGCGTGCGTCGCGCTGCTCGTGGCGATCGTGTGGGGGTTGCCGCGGGCGCTCTGGCGCCCCACGCCGGCGGTGGCCGTCGCGCCCACGGCGGCCTCGCCCGTCACGGACGCGCCGCTCCGGCAGCTACCATTACGCCCGGTGCCGGCCGCGCCGCCGGCGCCCGCTCCAGCGGGTGCGTCCGGGCTCGCGCCGGACGTGCGCGACGCGCCGCCGCGGCGTCCCGAGGACGTCACGGCGCAGCGCGTTCGCCGCAACGGCACGCGGCCCGCATCTACGGCTGCTGCCTCCCCCGCCGGTTCGCGGCGGCCCTGAGTCCGCGCTCGATCCGTCACGGCCGCCGAGTCCTGGCGGCCAGCGTCCCCCATCCGAGGAAGGTTCGCCATGCCTGTCGTCCGTGTGACCCGCGCCGGCGTGCGGCCGGCGCCCCGCGAGGTGCCGACCGACACGACGCTCACCGTGCTGCCGATGACCTTCGACCGCGTCGGCCAGGAAGCCGACGAGGACGAGCGGCCGACACGCGTCAGCTCCCTGCAGGAAGCGTTTCAGCAGTTCGCGCCGTCGCTCGACTTCCGCACGACGGCGGGCGAGGAAGGGACGGAGTTCGTCGCGGAGCTCGACTTCAAGTCGCTGAAGGACTTCGATCCCAAGCACATCCGCGCCCGGCAGCCCGGCAAGCGCAACGACGTTGCCGACCTGCAGGCGCGCATCGACCTGTTGCACCGGATGCGCGAGCGCTTCGCGTCGTTGCCGGTCAAGCGGGCGTGGGACAACCCCGCGCAGCGCGCGGAGCTGCTCGACGCCGTGCGCGAGTTCGAGGCGCAGCTGCGGCGGCTGGCCGGTGAGGTCGACACCGACGCGCCGCAGGACGCCGACGCATCGACCGGCGAGGCGCGCTGACGATGGCGACGGGACAGAAGGCGGCCGCGGTGGCCGTGAAGAGCGCGCAGGACATCATCGGCACGAAGAAGGCCGGCAAGGCGATCGAGGAGATCTTCAACGTCATCCACCCCGCGCCGGCGCGCACGTCGCTCGACCAGATCTTCACGAAGGAGAGCGCGGGGCAGTTCCTCGACCGGGTCGCGAGCTTCTCGAAGATCCTCAACGAGGGGCAGAGCTACGAGCAGGCGCTCGCCGCGCTCGACGGCGCAATCGAGCAGGCAGAGGGCGTGCGCGACCAGGTGATGGCGGAGCTGTACCGTCAGCTCCGGCCGGTCGAGCGGAGCTATCGCATGATCCAGCTCTTCTTCGAGAACGCCGAGGTGCGCGACACGCTGCAGCGCCCGCCCGTCGAGTTCTACATCTTCAACGCCGACACGCGGGCCGTGCGGAGCGACACCGACAGCTCCACCGTGGTCGCGATCGACGAGTTCGTGCAGAGCCGGAACGACACGTTCAACTTCCGGCAGTTCATCTGCAACCTCGTGATCCCGGGCTACGTGCCCGACGTGGTGCGCAAGCGCTTCGAGGACATGGCCAACCAGTGGGGGATGCTGCTCGTCGGCGACCTGCGCGACGAGCCGACGTTCCGCGCGTTACGCGACCAATTCCGCACGGACGGCGGCGCGTACGAGTTCCTCAAGCGTCCGGAGGACAAGGCGGCGTCGGACGTCGTCGTCGCGGGGTACGCGAAGCTGCGCGACCGGCACTGGTTCGAGGAGCCCGACGTCGACAGCACGACCGACGACGCCGATCTGTACGCGCCGTCGTCGCTGCTGTTCGCGGGAGCGCTGGCGCGCACCGACCGGACGATCGGGGCGGGGATCGCGCAGGGGCCGGTGGGGATGATCTTCGGCAAGGTGCGCGGTCCGGAGCGGGCGCGGATCGAGCCGCGCATCTCGCAGATGGAGCACCTGACGATGGACCGTCAGGTGGTCAACATCATCCGCAACGAGGACAACGACCTCGTCTTCGTCGGCAGCCGCTCGCAGGCGGAGGACCCGAACGGGGTGCTCAAGTTCTTCACGAGCTACCGCGTGCTGCGCTACATCGAGCGGCGGATCGCGGTCTACCTGCGGCGCGTCGCGGAGCAGCGCCTCACGCGCGATCTCGTGAAGGACCAGGTGCGCAATCCGATCGAGGAGTTCCTGGATGGCGAGAAGAAGAAGGGCACGATCTACAACTATGACCTCGACCTCGACATGGACGAGGACAAGTTCGCGATGGGGCAGCTGGACATCTCGCTCGAGATCCTCCCCGTGGGTCCGGCCGAGTCGTTCAACCTGAAGATCGACACGCCCAACTTTCGCAAGGCCAACGAGGAGGCCGCCTAACGTCACGGTGGACGCGTCCCGCGCCGTGCGCGTCCCGGCCGT
>DASWUT010000404.1:0-3637 GCA_036401455.1 Gemmatirosa sp.
ATCGTCTTCGCCGAGACGCTGGGGCGCGACATCGTGAACCTCGATCCGGCCGAGAGCCGGTTCGTCACGAACCTGCTCGGGAAGAGCATCAGTCCGAGTAACTTCATCGGTGCGGGTGACTGGACCGGCTTCTACAACAACATCCTCTCGATCAACACGACGATCGCCGGGCTGTCGCAGAAGCCGCTGACGGACTCGCTCAGTGCGCAGCAGATCGCGATCACGCGCGGGTTCCTCAACACGTACCGCGCGATGGAGCTGTACAACGTCTGGACGCTGCGCGGGCCGAACGGAACGGCATTCCCGCTCCCGAACCTGACGCCGAGTAACGCCGTCGGCCCGATCCTCTGCCAGACGTCGGCTCTCGCGGAAATCTCCGCGATCCTCGACAGCGCGTACACCGACCTGGCGTCAGCGCCAGCGTCGACCGCGTTGCCGTTCACGCTGCCGGCCGGCTTCTCGTCGAACGGCGATTTCACGACGGCAGGGGCGTTCGCGCAGGTTAACCGGGCCCTGAAGGGGCGCGCTGATCTGTACCGCGGAATCATCAACAACGACGCGGCCGCCTATCAGTCGGCGCTCACCGCGCTGAACGCGTCGTTCGTGGACGCGTCGGGCGACCTGACAACCGGCATCTACTACACGTACAACACCGCGCCGAACGAGCAGGCGAACCCGATCGGCGTCAACACGATCTTCCTCACGCAGGCCGTCGGCGACAGCGTCAATCCCAACGACAAGCGCAAGTCCAAGATCGTCGACCTGCGGCCCGACACCGTGCGGGCGTACTCGGTGTTCTCGACCTACACGTCGCCGCTCGCGAGCACGGCAAACCAGACCGGCAACATTCCCATGCTGCGGAACGCGGAACTCGTCCTGCTGCGCGCACAGGCGCAGATCGGGCTCGGGAACCTCGCCGCCGCGACGGCCGACGTGAACGCGGTCCACATGGGCGAGGGCGGGCTGCCGTCGTACGCGCCGTTCACGACGGCACGGACGGCGATCGATTCGACCCTGTACGAGAAGCGCTACTCGCTGCTTCTTACCGGCGCGCAGCGCCTCGTCGACCTGCGCAGCTACGGCCGGCTCGGCAGCAACGGCGCGACGTACTTCGCGAAGGAGCGCTCGACGGACGTGTACCAGAGCGCGCTGCCGATCCCCCAAGGGGAGCGGGACGCGCGCAATGGGAGCTTCGCGTGCACCGGTACGTGATGGCATGACGGATGGTCCGGCGCGCGCGACCATGCCCGCCGGTCACGGAACCGATGCGGCCCGGGGCGAGTTCGCCTCGGGCCGCGTCGCATCTGGACCCGCGACTGCGAACGCTTGCGCGTTCACGGTCCGGGGCACAGCGTGAACGAGAGCAAGGTCGACGGCGACGCACCGCCCGCGTGCGACGTCCAGCGCGCGTCAGGAGGACGGAGGAGATGCAACGAGCCATCCGGAGCGACGGCGTCCGCTCGCATGCGACCGTCCATCCAACGTCCACGAGAGCTGCGGTCAGGGCGCGATGGGGTGCGTCGCCGATCCGTGTTCTCGTACGCATCGCACTCACTGCGGTCGCGCTCGGGAACCTGACCGTCCACCTCGGCGCGCAGCCGGCCCATGCAGCCGCTGCGGGGCAGGGGCAGTCTCACGCCGTCCTCGGAAACGTCCGGGCGGCGGACGAGAGCCGACTCCTCGGCGCACACGTCAGCCTCACCGTCGGCGGTCCCGGAAGTCCGGAACATGCCGACGTCCTCACCGACGCCGACGGTGCATTCACGTTCGAGCGCGTACCGGACGGCGCGGCGGTGGTCATCGTACGCCGCCTCGGCTTCCGGCCCGAGACGCTCGCCGTCGACGTCCCGCAGCCGCCGGGTGGGCCGATCGTCGTCATGCTGACGCGCGTCGCGCAGCTGATGCCGGCGGTGCTCGTGCGAGACGCGACGCGTCGCCCGGTGGGGCCGGCCTACGGGTTCGAGCACCGGCGCACGCAGGGGTTCGGCCACTTCGTCACGCGCGCCGACATCGAGCGCCTGCGTCCGTTGCGTACCTCCGACCTGTTTCGCGCGATTCCCGGCGTGACGATGACGACCAATAACAGCGGGACGCTGACGCCGCACCTGCGCACCGGGGACCGCGGGAGGGGATCGTCGTGCGACCCGGCGTATTGGCTCGACGGCATGCCGTTAGGCGTCGGCGCGCCTGACCTCGACGGACTCCCCCCGAAGACGATCGAGTCGATCGAGGTGTACAGCGGCAACGCGACGATCCCGTCGGCGTTGCGGAACACGATGGCGGCGGGTGGATGTGGCGTGATCGCGATCTGGACGCGACACGGTTTTCTGGCGGGCGACGTCGACGACGGCGTTGGCGCGGATTCGCTCGACGCGATGGTCGCGCACGGATGGGCCTACACGGCGGACCAGGTCGAGATGGTGGCTGCGCCGTTGCCCGGATTCGGGCCGGCGCCGGCGTACCCCGACTCGCTTCGAGCGGCCAACGTCGCCGGCCGGGTCGTCGCCGAGTTCGTCGTCGACGCGCAGGGCAAGGTGGATCCGGAGACGATCGGCGTTCTCTCGAGCTCGCATCGACTCTTCGCAGCGGCGGTTCACGCCGCGCTCCTCGACGCGCGGTTCTCGCCCGCGTATCGGGAGGGGCACGTCGTGCGGCAGGTGGTGCAGTTACCGGTCGACTTCGACCCGTCGCCTGCGTCGGACGCGGTGCGGAAAGGCGCGTCACAGTAATGGCGCCGATCGAGCCGTTCGTGAGCAGGCGTCGCGTGCTCACGCCGACCTTCGCGGATTTTGTGCGGAGCGGCGAGATCATGGCTGACCTCCTGCGACAGAGACACCTCAGCCGCGACGCATACTCGCATTCGTTCCTGAATCACGTCCTGCATGACCCGCGGCGGACGGTCGATAGATGCGCACGGGGGGTGGGCGATCATCGCCCACCCCCCGTGCGCGTTAGGCAATCGTCCCCCTCAGAGCAGCATCAGCGGGTTCTCGATCAGCCGCCGGAGCGTCTGCAGGAACTTCGCCCCGAGCGCGCCGTCGATGATCCGGTGGTCGCAGCTCATCGTCACGCGCATGCGCTTGCGGACGACGACCGCGCCGTCCTCGACCACCGCCTTGTCCTCGGCCGCGCCAACGGCGAGGATCCCGGCCTCGGGCGGGTTGATGATCGCCGTGAACTGGTCGATCCCGAACATGCCGAGGTTGGACACGGAGAACGTCGAGCCCGTGAACTCCTCCGGCCTGAGCTTGCGGTCGCGCGCGCGGGCGGCCATCTCACGGGCTTCGCGCCCGATCTGCGCGAGCCGCTTGTTCTGCGCGTCGCGGATTACGGGCGTGATCAGGCCGTCCTCGATCGCGACCGCCATGCCCAGGTGCACCGTGTCGAAGTAGCGGATGCCGTCGCCGAGCCAGTGCGCGTTGACCTCGGGGTGCATCGAGAGGGCGACGGCGGTGGCCTTGAGCACGACGTCGTTGACCGACGCCTTGTACTCGTTGCCCATGGCCGCGAGCTGCGCGCGTAGCTCCATCACCTTGCCGATGTCGAACTCGGCGGTGAGATAGAACGTCGGCACCGGTCCGATCGACTCGGCGAGGCGGCGCGCGATCGTCTTGCGGATCGACGTGAGCGGCACATC
>DASWUT010000405.1:0-6713 GCA_036401455.1 Gemmatirosa sp.
CACGTGGCGCACCACGGCGCGTGCGCCCGGCGCGAGCGGCGGGACGGGCGCGACGTCGAGCACGTGCGCGGTGCCGCAGCCCGGCGCCCCGCGGCCGAACAGGCCCCCGGCGAAGCAGAAGCGGAGCTCCGACGCGGGCGCGGGCTGCCGGCCGTGGTTCTCGACCGCGGTCGTGACGACGATCCGGGCGCCCACGGGCAGGAGCGGGCCGGGGAGCGCGACGTGCGTGACGCGGAGCGCCCAGCCCGGCACGCAGGCCCGCGCGACGCCGCACGCGCCCGCCACCTGCCCGAGCGTCACGCCGGTGTCGGCGGGCGTGATGTCGAACGCGCGCGCCAGCGAGTCCGAGCCCTCGACGTGCTGCTCCACGATCTGCAGGGCGCCACCGCTCGCGGGAGCGGTCGCCCCTCCGGTCGCGCGGCTGCGGGCGCTGTCGCGGGCGCCGCGCGTTGACGCCGTCGCGCGCGCGAGGTCCTGGAGAACGCCGCGCACACGCTGTGCGCGCGCTATGGGTGGGCCGCCGAGGAAGAGTAGACCCGCCGCAACACTGACGACGGACGGGCCTGCGACACGACGCGGACATGAGGTGGGCGATCGACGGCGCATGAGAAGGAGAGACGAGGAGACCCGGTCGCAGCCGGATGGCCATCGCGGGCATCGGGGGGTGGACGCGGCGCGTCGGCGGACGCGGCGCAGGCAGACACATGCCGCGCGACGGGCCGCGGCGGCGGTGCGAAGCGCCAGGAGCTACGGCGTGTGCCCGGCGTCCCCGGGCGGTGCCGCGGCGAGCCAGGCGAGGAACGCGGCGGCCGCGCGGGCGCCCTGCGGGCCGACACCGAGGTGGCGCACGCCGTGGCCGATCGCCGCGAGCAGCGCCGGCGCGCCGTAGAAAAATTGGGTGGTCGCCGTGACGTCGGCCTCAACGATCTCGCCCATGCCGGTGCAGAGCACAACGGTGTCGGGGCGCGCGGGCGCGGACGGGTCGGTCGCGGGTGGGGCGACCCGGACCGCGAGCAGGGTGCCGTACTCCGCGACGGGGGCGTCGACCTGCACCGTCGCCGGCGCCAGCCTCGAGACCCGGGTGGGCACGGGCGTCAACGTCTGCGCGAACCGAGCATCAGCCCCGGCCGCGGCGCGCACGGCGTCGTCGGTCACGGGGGCCGCATCCAGCGGGTCGTGGCACGCCCGCGCGGTTTGCCCGCGCATCACGTCGGCCAGGGTGAGCGTCAGCGGGAGCGGCACCGGCCCCGGCAGCGCCGGCCGGTCCCCGTCGCGCGGCGCACGGTAGCGCGCCTCGGTCGCAGGCGGCGGGAGCGGGAGGCCGAGCGGCGCAGCAGAGCGGAGCTCCGTAGCCCCGCGCGGCTCGGGGTCGGGCGGCGTGTGGCGGCCAGGCTGTACAGGCATGGGCAGACTCGGTGACGCCGACAGATGGAGTGTCGCGGGCAGCCGCACGTGAAGTGCGCGCCGTGGATGAGCCGATTCGCGGATGCACATCGCTGAAGAGCGACGAGTCGATCCGGACGTCCTCGTCGGACAGCCGATCGACCAGCGACCAACCGTTCTCCCCCAAGATGGGGGACGTCCCGCGAGGTGGCAAGCATCTGCGCAATGCGACGCCCCTCCCCGCCTAAGTCATCGCTCCCAAGCAACGAGCGAATTCCGCGCGTAGGGTCTCGCCCTCCGGCGCGCAGCGATTTCCCTTCACCGACGCGTTCGCCGGAGTACCGCTACATGCTGACCCGATTGCGCAATGCACGCGAACAGGCCTCGCTCTCGCAAGCGGAGGTTGGGCGGCGCCTCGGCCGTCCTGACCAATTCGTCTCGAAGAGCGAGACTGGGGAGCGCCGGCTCGATCCGATCGACCTCTGGCGTTTCGCCCGAGTGTACCAGCGCCCAGTCAGCTGGTTTCTTCCGCCAGAGTCATCGAGTACAACGCTCGCGCCTTGACCCCAGCATCAGGGGAAGTGGTGTTGGGTCACGCGAGAGGCAGACGCCATTCCCTGATGTGGGCATCGCGCGCCGGCTGTTCCCGCGCAACACCATAACGGTGGTGTGAGAGCGCCCAGGGCGCACAATCCGGCGACCGACTGATCGGCGATCCCGCTGTCGTGCAGTCCGCGGCTCTCGCCCCTGATCGCCGTCTTGCCGCGCGTGTCGCAGACCACTGTCTTCGCACACGTCGCCGTGACGGACGAGCCCACGGTCGAGCACTTCGCCACCGAACTGGGCCAGCTGATCGTCGTCGCGAGCGCCTCCCATGTTGAGGCAGCTTACCCAGCTCAAGCATGTACTCCCGGGCGTGTCCCGATCCGGTACGAGCGGGGCCGCGCAGGATCTACCCTGGCACGGGCTCGCCGTCGCGTTAGACCGATTCGGGCGTACGTTCTCGCGCCACAGTTCCAGCAGCGGACCGTCCTTTTCGGCGGGGGTAGCCTAACGCGGCTGGCCGCCTATCCTCGCGACGTCACCCCGCCGACCTACGCTCGTCTCGCGCGGCAGGTAAAATCAGCCGAGCCGTCACTGGACGCCCATCAACGACCGTTTCGACCACGAGCTCCCCACCGGACACCGTGGGCACCTCAAAGCTCACGCCGGCTACGCTCGCGCGGAGAGTCCCCGTGGTGTGAGCGTCGCTCGGGCCAGCCATACTGGCCCCTGCGTCGCGTCGTTGTGTCGCCGCCGGAGGTGACGCGGATCGCACCACGTCCGGTGTATCGGCGGCCCGTGACGTCACGGGCCCCGACACCGCAGCGCGGCCGAGCGCCCACTCGGAGAACGTGTACGCCGGGGCACGGCCCGGACTTCCTCGCTGCACGACCGCGCCGGCCGCGACGGCGGCCGCGACGCCCCGCTTGACCATCCCCTCGGAGTACCGCGTCGCGCGCGCGAGCGCGCTGTACGGCATCACCGTAGGCCGTCCTGGGCGGTCGACGTGATCGGCGAGCGCTCGCACGACGAGCAGAGCCGCGGCTGACCCAGACAAGCGCTCGACGACGGCGGACCAGGCGATGGCCGCTGCGCGGCTGTCCGTCACGTACGCAGCAGCAACGCGCACGGTGCGATCATCCAGCACGCCGTTCGCCTCACCCACCATCGCGTCGGACGTCTCTCCCACCGGCTCCAACACGCCGAGGTCGAGCAGCCGGTGCAGCGCGTCGCCGACCTCAGTGGCGGAAATGCCCGCGCGCGACGCGAAGTCGAACGGTCGCACACGGACGCCATGCGCCCAGCGCGCGTCTACCCCGCCCGGCCCCGCATCCGCGTCCGCCCCGACGAGGAGCGCGGTGAGCTGCGCCGCGCGCCACGCAGCCGGATCGTGCGCAACTGCATCATCAAGTCGGCGGCCGACGGTCGCGGCGTCCACGACACGCGGCACTGCGTCCGCGGAGCGGAGCCAGCGAACGCCGTCGGACGGTGATCGGGCTGGAGCCGTATCACCGACGCCTCGCGAAGATGTGCCGCGGGACCGCGGCCTCGAGGTCACGTCCCACACCTCATCGGTGCAACGACCCGTACGATCGAGCGACCACCGGAAGTCGTACGCGCGATCGTGAGTCGGTGTCGCAGCCCATACCGGCAGTATGGGGGCCACGACCGTACCCGTCAATCGCTCACATGTGATCTCCCCGACAAGATCGGCCGCACGGCACGAGTCCGCTGGCGAGTACGCGCCATTTGAAAGTTGGGCACCGCTACTGTCGGTGTCACAACCCAGATACTTGCCCAGGTACTGAGCACATCGGTGGGCACGGCTACTTGCGCTCGGTCCGATGCGAACGTGGTACCCGAGTTAAACGTCCATTCTACAAAGGGTTACGTCGATGTATGCCGACGTGGATCCGCACGGGGCGCCGCAACGGCCACCGCTCGTGTCTGGGCGCTGACACCGACTTCGCGCGCTATGGCAGCGCGATGGGAGTGGACACCGACATGGTCTGGGCCGCGACACCGCCATCGCTCGGAGGGGTGCACCGAGTCGCGCACGGAACTCACTTCGGAAGTCCCTGTCGCTCCACTGCTTACGCGCGGCGTTCAGGCTTCGCCCGGGTTGCTGTTAGTCAGTTTGATGTTTTCTAGATACAGAAACCACTACCGCAACTCTCCGCGAACCGCCGCGTTGCCTAGGAAGGTCACGTCCGTTAGCGTCAGCGTTCCGCCCTGCCCCGTTCGTCCTCCATGCCGTCGGACGCCGAATCTCCCCGCCCGCGTTCCTCGCGCCCACGTAAATCAGCCGCCGAACGCTTGGCGGCGGTGTTGCAGTCGGGCGATAGCGAAGTGGCACCGCCGGCTGCGGCGATGCTCCGGGACATGCGAGCATTTCCGGACGTTGCGGCGCCCCTCGACCTGGCCCAGATCCCGTTCATCCTGGCCTCGCCGAAGGTTGCAACGTCGCCGCTGCCTGTCAGCAACGGGCAGAAGCTCGCTGCCGACGAAGTCGCCGAGGCCGACACGGATGAGCGTGACGCCGAAGCGCTGGAGCGGTTGCCCGTGCTGCCCGCTGCCGCATGGCAAACGCGGTACGATGTGATCGAGCGGTTTGGTCGAACTCTGACGGTCCGAATTGAGGGGCACAGCCGGCTCGGTATGCCCCGCGGCCGCGATCTGGATGTGCTCCTCGGCGTGCTGACTCTGTACGCGGAGGATTACCAGCGCGTGCTGGCCGGCGCGCCGTCGCGCATCGTCGATGGCGCCCTGGCCGACGTCTCGGTCAATGAGATCCTGACCGCGATGGGCGTGTCGACGGAGGACCGCAACGGGTCCGCGAGCCGGCGTGTGCGCCAGGCATTGCGTCGCTTCGGCCACCTCAAATTCACGTCCACCGGGCGCGTGTTCCGCGACATGGCGGGTGATGCCGCGGCCTTGCTGGGTGGCGCGCCGGGCGCGCAGCCGCGCGTACCTGACCGTGGGGTGAAGCCGCGCGCGCCCGGAACGGGGCGCGCCGACGGTGTGATTGCCGTCGAAGAGGAAGTCACGCATCTGCTGGAATACGCGTGGCGACTCAGCTACGAGCGCAGCCCGGCTGGCGAGTTGCGGATTGTACGTCTCAAGCTCAACGACCGGTTCCACCAGCACCTCGTGACGGGCTGGGTGGCGTGGATCGAAGCCGAGCGGTATCGGGCGCTGTCGTCGGCCCTGGCGCGGCGACTCTACGTCTTCCTCGCGGGTGAGGCCGCGACCGGGCGGGCAGCGCCGTGGACGTTCGACCTCCGCGTCGTGCGTACCGCGTGTGGCATGTCGTCCGAGCGCTTCGCCAACGAGATCAAGAAGGATCTCACCCGCGCTGCGTTGGAGCTTACCTCGGTCGACGTTCTTGGCGCACCTCTCCACGCGGCATCGCCGAGCCGTGGCGAGTGGACGCTGACGTTCGAGCCGGGCCCGGCGCTCGCGCTCGCCGTGCTGCTGCGCGGGACCAGCGTACTCGACCTGACGGGTGATCGCGCACAACTCGCGTTCCTGCGCTACTTCGGCTTCGACGACGCGGCTGCGCGGGATCTGATCGCCGGTGCTCCGTCGGCCGTCTACGACGCGCTGTGCTACGCGTTGTACGTTCGAGAAACGGATCCCGGCCGCGTCACCCGCAGCTGGCGCGGATTCATCCTCGAACGGGTCACCGCGAAGCGCCCGAACACCGGCGACGTCGGCTATGCGGCGTGGGCGGCCAAGCGGCTCGCGCCGGTTGAGCCGCGGCCGACGGCCGGCGATCCTGGAAGCGGTCCGTCGACGGCGACCGCTGGGGGATCCCGAGTCCGCGACGTCGACTCACCCGAGGGGAGCAGCCCGGGTGATGTCGCATCGAACATCTACGAGGGGCTGCCGCGTGATCCGGCGGCCGTCGTGCTCTGGATCGCCGTCCGTGACGCACTCCCATCCGCGCTCACGGACGACGTCTTGAGTCGTCAACTGATCGAACACTTGGTGCCGGTCGACGCTGGCGACCGTACGTTCACGCTCGGCACCGACCTGCTGTTCTCTCGGAGTACGGTGACCCGGGTGCGCGAGGGAATCACCGACATTGCGCGACATCTGACCGCGGAGCGCCGTTCGGACGATGGTGGCCCGATTCACCACGTCCGGATCCAACAGGTCTGGGTCGCACGTGCTGGCGCGGCGCCGACGCTCCGCTCGATGCCTGGCGGAACCGTCGAGCAACCCGAACCGGCGGATTCGCTACTTCCGTCCTGACCGCGCCGCTTCGGGTGCTACCGGCGCGAGAGTTCGCGCCGGAGTGCGTCGACGACTACGAGCGCCGCACGACGTTCTTCGGGGGAGAGCTGATCCGGGCGGTCGCGCAGCACAAGGTACATTCCTGGCAAGTTCGGCGTGTCGGGGCTGTAGATCGGCGCGCGGTCTCCGGCGATCTCCGCGAGCAGTGCAAGGGCCGGCTCGAGATCGCGCAAAAAGGCTTCGCTCTGCGAGCGTGAGTAGGACGCGTCGGATACGGGCTTCTCGATCTTCATCGCAAACCCGCCTTCGGCGCGTAGTTGCTCGACGGAGAAGCGCGATCCAGCGCCCCGACGTCGGGCGGGGCGCTCGATGCCAGCGTAGGCCTGAAGGAGCGCGACACGCGCACTCGCCGGCTTGCGGGCAATCGTCAGCAGGCGCTGCTTCTTGAGCTGCGCGACGCGCGGCCACGCGACCTCGTCGCCTTCGACAAGCCCGGCTTGTCGAAGCACGTGTTCGGGAAACGCGGTCCCGATCGTGTAGTACTCGTT
>DASWUT010000406.1:0-4434 GCA_036401455.1 Gemmatirosa sp.
CGTCGAACACGGCTTCGGGGAACACCTGCTCCGCCTCGGCGTAGACGCGCGCCAGCTGCACGGCGGTGGCGTGGAAGAGCGCCGCGAGCACCGGGTCCTGCCCCGGCGACTGGCCGTAGCGCTCGAAGAGCGCGCGCTCGAACTCGCGCCGCAGCGCCACGGCGAGCTCGCCCGCCGTCCGCGCGATGCTGCCGTCCGCGAGGTGGGCGGCCGGACCGTGCGTCACCCCGGTTGCCCCCGGGCGGCGTCGGCGACGGCGCGATCGAAGTCGCCTAACGCGCGCCGGCGGGCGAAGACGTTCCCCTCCTCGAGCGCGTTCAGGAGCGACCCGTACTGCCGGTACGAATCATCGAGGCGCGAGATCGCGCCCGACCAGTAGAGCGCCAGCTCCGCGCCGAGCGCTCGGTTGTCGCCCTCGGCTTCGTCATGCACGTACTGCTGGAGCGCGGGGGCGAGCGCGCGGTTCGGGGCGGACCGCGTCAGGTAGTTGAGCGCGAGGCGCCGCGTCGGCCCGACCGGATGCGAGAGATAGCGAACCAGCTCGCGCTGAAGTGCCGGGTCGTCGCTCCGCGCTAGCAGCGCACCGGCGATCGTGACGCGCGCGGTGTTCTCGAACGGCAAGCGCGCGAGCGCATCGCGCAGCACGGTGGGCGCGTCCGACGGGTCGAGCAGCAGCAGGCCGCCGACGGCCGTGTTGTCGCCCCGCGCCAGGGCGTCCTCCAACAGCCGCGCGACTTCGGGACGCTCGTCGGGCGCGAGCCCGTCGAAGTGGCTTCGGTCGAAGCCATCGGCCTTCTCGCGCCCCTGCGCGCGCAGCTGGGCGAGGAACCGGGTGAACGTCGCAGACGGCACGCGCGAACTCCGACTAACGGGGAGGGTTGGGCACGATCTCGGGCGGCAGGATCTGCGTCACCTGCCCGCGCCGCATCTGCCGCTGCAACTCGGGCAACTCGTACTCCTTCCAGATGTCGCCGCCCCCGAGCGCCGCCTTGTACTCGGACTGCACGACGCTGACGTCGCCGGACGCGCCCTGCGCGTAGCTCGTCGACACACCGCCCCAGAACTCCTTGCCGCCCTGATCCCAGGGCAGGTTGTCGTTGAGCGACGGCCAGTTGTCGATCACGCGCCCGCCGGGCGTCGTCTCGAGCGTGACGCCGCCGATCGACTGCGCGTGCGCCTTCGCCGCGTCGGACGCGCCGGACCAGAACACGGCGCCGTCGCGCGGTGAGCTCACGTCGAGCCGGCTGATGATCGCGTCACGGTTCCCGGCCTCCACGTACGGCTGGAGGACGGCGCGCGCGCCGGCGATGTCGCCGGCGTTCGACAGCTGCGTGACGAGCGCGCGGTCCCGCAGCGCGGCGACGACGTTGCCGCTGCCGTCGCCGAGCACGCCGCCGACGAGGGCGCTCGCGCCGGTCGTCACCTGCTGGCCGACCGAGCCCTCGCCGAAGAGCGCGCCGCCGAGCCAGTGCCCGCCCGCGCCGAACGTCACGCCGCCGACGAGTCCTCCGCCCAACCGGAGCGCGATGGCCGCCGCGCCGAATCCCTTGGCGGCGAGCCCCATCCCGCCGCCCGCGATGCCGAGCACGAGCAGCGCGGCGTCGGCCCACCACGGGACCTCGTTGCCGACTTCTGCGCACGCGGCCGGCGGACCGCCCACGCGTACGTTAGGCGAACCCGGTCCGACGGTGAAGCCGCAGCTTCCCTTGTCGCCGGTGCGGGCGGCGGCGTTGCCGTTGATGCGCACCACCGCGGATCCCTGCGCGACGACCAGGGTCCCGGAATGCTGCTGACACGTCGCCGCGCTCGTGCAGAACGCGGCCGGCCGGCCGTTGACGCGCACGTTGGGCGATCCCGCGGCGATCTGCCCCGCGGACGACGTGCTGAACTGGCCGAGGAACTCGCCCGCGACCCCGCCGAGCGACGCGCCGCCGGCGACCATCGACGCGACGACGAGTGGGGCGGCCGCGCCGCCCGAGCCGACGATCACGGCACCGATCACCGCACCGACGACGACTCCCGCGATCAGCCCCGCGAAGGCGTTGGAGTGCGTGATCGGGTCGCCGACACGCGCGGCCGCGGGCACGGGTCAGTCCGCTGGCGCGACGCCGGGGGACGCGCGCGGATCGATGAGCGTGATCTGGAACCGCCAGCTCGCGAGCAGCGCGTCGAACTGCGCGACGTGCTTCGCCCAGAGCCGTTCCGGTGCCGTGCCCGTGATCGTCAGGACCCGCCCCTGGCGCAACAGGTAGACCTGCCGTTGCCGGAGCAGTCCCGGCTCGCCGGTCCACCGGAACTCCGCGTCCTGCGCGTGCGACCCGCCGAGCGTGAGCGTGCCCTCGCGCAGGACCTGAAGGCCTGGTAGGGTCGCCAGCAGGTTGGCGCGCTGGCGCACCACGTACGCCGCGAGGTCCTCGCCGGCGGCCGGAACGTCGCGGTGGATCACCACGCTGAACTCCGGCGGTGCGCCTCCGCCACCACCGGCGGCGAAGATGTGCACGGTCTGATCCTGCCATCCGGCCGGCAACGCGCAGCGGGCGTCGTTCATCACGTACGGCCGCATCGACGTCGCGGCGGCGGACCCGCCTTCGACCGTCACGACTCGGTTTCCGGTTGAACGCCGTCGCCGTACGCGCCGTCGTCGTGCGCGCCGTCGTCGTGCGCGACGTCCACGTCCGCGTCGACGGGCGGCCGCCCGCACCCGCACGGGCGCGCGCGCTCGGTGGGCGCCTGCACCGGATCCGGGTTGATGTCGATCATCCCCGGCGCATTCAACGTCATGCGCCGACCGTTCAGCAGGATCGTGCCGTCCGCGCGCAGCGTCAGGGTGCTCTGCCCCACGTTGAGGACGATCTCCGTCGCCGCGGTCAGCACGAGGCTGTCCGCCTCCGACGCCACGGTCACCGACTCGCGCGCCGCGATCGTCAGCCCCCCAGCGGGCACGCGCACGACCTCGTCGCGGCTCGACGAGTACGGGGTCGGCGTCTCCGGGGTCGGCGTGTACGGGGTCGGCGGGTACGGGCTCGGCGTCTCCGGGGTCGGCCCGCCTTCGAGATCGGCGTTCGGGTCCGCGTCGGACGGTGCCGACGGTGAAGGCGCGGCAGGACTGCTACGGGTCACGACGGATCGGGCTCGGGGGTGGGTCGCACGCGCGCGGCGGGCCGCGCCTGCACTCGTCGTCGTGCGCACGGCCCCGCAGGATAACGCCCCGCGGGGGAACGCAGCGACGCGGCCGCAACCGTGCAAGCGCCCGGCCAGTCCGCTTCCTCGACGTCCAACCAAACCGCGGTCCTTGGCACGAGCACCGCCCTTGCTAGCGAACGGCGGCGCCGCGGTCGTCGCGCGCCTGCTGCAGCGCGCGCCGTAGGTCGGAGTGCACGGCCGGATAGCGAAAATTGACGAACTGCCACGAATCACCGACCGCGGCAATCTCCGCGACGACGTCGGGCGCGTCGTGCCGCTTCCCCCCGCACACGCCGTACACCTCGACCGCGTACCCCGCGGCGTCGGGCCGCGCCGCGCCGACCTCGTACCGTTCGCACGGATCCTGGCCGCCGAGGAACGGGTCGGCGTCGATTCCGACGATCTCGCCGGCGGCGTGCGCCTGCGCGTCCGCGTCCTCGCGCAGCGCGCGGGCGAGGTCGGGGTTCAGATCGGCCGCGCGGACGCTCAGGGCCGACGTCCACGCCGGTTGAGCCCCGGACTGGCCGGCGCGCGGCACGTACCAGTCGTAGAAGCGCTCGACGAATTGATGGGGTGACATCCGGGCTCCGTGCGCCGCTGCGACGGCGGCGCTGCTGGGCGGCTGAACCGGCACGCCGGCGTCGGCCTGCGCCGAATCGTGCCTAACGGTGCGCTCGCGCGCGCCGCACGCGGCGAGCACGAGGACGAGGGCCGCGCGCACCATGGACCTGCGACGATCGCGCGGCGTTCGCCACGTGCGGCCTCCGCGATGCGCGGTCACGGCGACGAATTGGGGAAGCGGTAGACGGTCCAGTCGTTGGACGACTGCGCGTCGCGGAACGGACTCATGCGGCGCTGCTTGAAGTCCGAAATCCACTGCCCACCGTCGAACACCGCGATGTGCCCCCAGATGTGCCGGGCCGACTTCGGGAAGACGACGATGTCGCCCATCTCGGGCGTGTACCCGTCGCGCGGCACCGCTGCGGCGCCGCGGCTCGTCAGGAACGGGCCGTAGTCCCCCGCCGCGATCGGCCGCCCCGTGGAGTCGAACCCACCGGCTTCGAGCCCCTCGCGCACGTAGTGCGCGCACTTCTCCTGCGAGTGCGCGCCCGCGTGCTCCTGCAGCCACCGCGCCGTCTTCGCCTTGTCGGGACACGGCACGCGGCGGCCGTGCGAATCGGTACATCCGCGGTTGGCCGACCGGGCCTTCTTCGCCTCGCGTTTGCGGGGCGTACGGGGCTGCTGCGTGCT
>DASWUT010000407.1:0-3837 GCA_036401455.1 Gemmatirosa sp.
ACAGCCTCTTCCGATTCCGCTACCTGCCTAACGGCGACGACGGATACGGCGGGACGGATCCGCCTCGCCCGACGAAGCGCTTCTCCCCCCTCCCCCAAGAAGCCCCCCTCCCGCCACGAGCGCCGGCCCCGCAAAGATCAGGGCCGCCATCCTCGGCCCGACGAGATTCCCCAACCCCCCATCCGCCAGACTCGCGAGCGGACGAGTGCCGAGAAAGGCCACGCTCCAGAGCGCCATGATCCTTCCTCTTTCCTCATCGTCCACCCCCAACTGCAGCTCCGTCGTCGCCCTCGTCTGCGCGAGCAGGTAGCCGAACCCTGCGACCGGCAGCGCGACGTACGCGAACCCCACCCGTGGCGCGACCGCGAAGCCCACGAGGCCTACGGCGAAGCAGAGGAGCGCGAGCGGCACCGTCCGCGACCGCTGCTGCGACTCCGGACCACGCGAATCGCGTGGGGGGAGGAGCGACGCGACCACCGCGCCGGCGCCGAACGCTCCGATGAGGACTCCGGCGAACGTGTCGGGCCGTCCGAAGAGCTTGGTCGCGAACGCCGGCGTGAGCGTGTTCACCGGATCGAGCGAGATCGACACCGCGGCGATCGTCAGCAGCAGCGCGACCAGCTTCGGGTCGCCGCGGACCCTTCGCAGGCTGTCGCGCAGCGTCGGGCGCGGTCCCTTGCCCGCCGCCGGCGGGGTCGCCGCGCGCACGACGAGCACCGCGCCCGCGAGCGCGAGGAAGGAGAGCGCGTTGAGCCCGATCGCCCACGGAATCCCGAACCGCGCGACGACCGCTGCCCCGGCGACCGGTCCGACCGCGCGCGCGAGGTTGAAGGTCACCGAGTTCATCGCGATCGCGGCGCCGAGGTCCTCGCGTGGCACGAGTGCGGGGACGACCGCCTGGAGGGCCGGCGTCGCGAACGCCGTCGTGAGGCCGAGGAGCAGGGCGAGGCCGAGCACGACGGCGAGCGAGCCGCGGCCCGCCGCGACCGCGAGGGCGAGCGCCGCGCTCGCCGCGGTCGCGACCACTTGCGTCGTGACGATCAGCCGTCGTCGGTCGAAGCGGTCGGCCGCCGACCCGGCCCACGGCGCGAGCAGCAGCACGCCCGCGAACTGCGCGAAGTTGACCGCGCCCACCCAGAACGACGAGTGCGTGAGGCGGAAGACGAGCAGCGCGAGCGCGATGTTCTGGAACCACGTCCCGCAGTTCGACAGCAGGTTCCCGCCGAAGAAGAGCCCGAAGTCGCGGTGCCGGAGGGCGCGCAGCGCGGAGCCGCGCCCTCCGGAGGGCGATCGGGCGGCGGAAGACGCCGCGGAGGACGCCGCGGAGGTCAGTTGACCCGCCGCCCCGCGCCGTCGGGGTGCAGGATGCGGTCGATCTGGTCGCGCGCGCCCTGCAGGTGCAGCCGCGACGTGCGGTCCGACGTGCGCGACACGGCGCCGGCGATCTCGCGGTCGAGGTCGACGAGTTCGCCACGAAGCAGGGCGCGCGCGTCGATCGCGTTGACCGGCGTGAGGAACCGGACGATCTCCGGCGGCAGTCCGGTCGGCAGGGTCGGGGCCGCTCCCGGGTTGAGCTTCGAGCCGATCACGTCGAGGTAGGCGAGCTGCAGCCGGCGCCGGAACGGGTCGATCGGCGTGCCGCGCGGCAGCTCGGTCCAGATGCCGCGGCGCAGGTCGCCGAGCATCTCGCCCACGGTGTACGTGTCGCGGTCGGTGCCCATCCCTTCCTGCTCGACCATGCGTTGCAGGCGCGCGTTGTCGAGCAGCGTGTTGAGGATGCGCCGCTGCGCACCGCCCACCCGGTCGATCGAGCCCGACGCCTCGATCTTCCGCAGCACGCTCGGGTCGAGCAGGTACTCCGGCGTCTGGAACGCGTTCGCGTTGAGGAACGCGACTGCCCCCTTCTGCCGCGCGCGCGGGATGCGCGTGTAGACCTCGCCCTTCTGCCCGACGTACTTCTCCTGCTTGTAGTCGCCGCCCGGGATGCGCGCGACGTGCCCGAGCTCGAGCGCCCACTGGCCGACGAGGCGGTTGTAGATCTCCTCGAGGTCGTCGTACGGCTCACCCGGTCGTGTCTCGGTCGCGCCCTCGAGCAGGCGCGCGACGCGACGGATGTTCTTGATGCCTAACGCCGTTGCGCGCACCGCGTCCTGGTCGCCGACGGCCTCGTTCGCCTCACCCGGATCCGGGCCCTGAATCCCTTCGTCGCCGCCAAAGCGGTACCACGGCACGCTGTCCTGCATGCGCGACCAGCGGTCCGTCGTCGGCTTCTCGGCGTCCGCGCTGGTCGCGCCCGGAATCGGCGTGTACCCCCACATGATCGCGTAGCGGTCGTACGGCCCCACGCGCGGCACGAGGTCCTCGAGCGCGATGTGATCCTCGGGCTGCGCGACGTAGTTGAAGCGCGAGTAGTCCATGATGCTCGGGCTGTGCCCCATGCGATGCACCCACGACGCCGAGCGCACCGAGTCCATCGGGTACATCGAGCTGCCCTTCATGTCGTGCCGCAGCCCCATCGTGTGCCCGACCTCGTGGGCGACGACGAATTCCATGAGCCGCCCCATGAGCGAGTCGGGGAAGGGAAGGTGCTGCGCGCGCGGGTCGAGGTGACCGACCTGCGTGAAGTACCAGTCGCGGTTGAGGTTCGTGACGTTGTGGAAGATCTGCACATCGGCGTCGAGGATCTCACCGCTCCGCGGGTCGACCGTGCTCGGCCCGACGGCGTTCTCGGTCGCTGACGGGACCCAGCGCACCATCGACACGTTCGCGTTCTCGCCGCGCAGGATGCCGATCGAATCGCGCGGCACCTCGCGCGCGACGATCGCCTGCTTGAAGCCGGCCGCCTCGAACGCGCTCTGCCACTCCTCGATCCCCTTCTTCACCCACGGCACGTAGATCGTGGGCGTCGCGGGGTCGACGTAGTAGGTGATCGGGTGCTTGGGGTAGCAGAGGTTGCCCTCGCGCCGATCGGAGCACTCGAGGCGCCAGCGGTTGATGAAGCTGACGCGCCGCACGCGCTGCTCGCGCGAGCCGAAGTCGGCCTGCTGCGTGTTGAAGTAGCCGACGCGCTCGTCGTAGAGGCGTGGCCGCATCGGCACGTCGGGCAGGCGGACCAGGGAGAAGTGATAGAGCTCGGTCCCCGTCGGCGTCGGGCCGAACAGCGCGGCCGCGGGGCTCGCTGACGCAAAGGGCGAGGCGTTGCCGAACGTCTGCGACGCCTCGATCTCAACGTTGCGTGGATAGGCCGCGACGCTCTCGACGAACGAGCGCGACGGGTCGGCGCTCGCCCGCGCGCCGCCGGTGAGCAAGTCGGACACCCCGCCCGTGAACAGGCGCGACACCTCGACGACCGCGCTCGAGTCGGGGCCGTATGCCTCGACGTTGAAGGCGGCGATGATCGGGGCGTAGGTCACGATCTCGACGGCGCGCGCGATCGGGTTGGTGGTGTCGGCGACGACGTTGCGGTACTCGATCCCGCGCAGGAGCACGCGGTTCTCGCGCCGCTCCCAGCGCACCAGCCGGTTGCCGGCGAGCGTGGTGAACGAGAGTCCGCCCGCCGGCGCCTGCGTGCCGCGCAGCGTGCGCACGATGAGCATGTCGCGGTTCATCTGCGCGCGTGGAATCTCGAAGTACAGCCGCCCGCGCGTGAGGTGCGTCGTGACGAGCCCGCGCTGCGTGCGCGCGGCTGGCGTGATCACGAAGCCGTACGGGCGCGGGCTCGGGTCGCCGCCCGAGCCGCCCGTCATGCTCGCCATCATCGCGGCGAGGCTGGGCGGCACGGCGCCCGGCGCGCCGCCGGGCGTGGTCGGTGCGCCGGGGGTGCCGGGCCCGGGGGTG